>JBHIWX010000030.1:0-42778 GCA_041987205.1 Rhizobiaceae bacterium
GCGGCATCGGCGCCGCACCCGTGCCGCCATCGCCTGAATCCACCGTGATGAAGTCGGGCGCGCTTCGTTCGCCACGTGCAAGGACGATGGCGAACAATTCGTCGAGCCAGGCCGTGTCACCGATCACCGTCTTGATGCCGGTCGGCAGGCCCGTCACGTCGCGCACATGATTGACCATGTCGACCAGATCGCCAAGCTTCCTGATGTCCGTGTGGCGGTTCGGCGAAAGCGAGTCCCTGCCTTGCGGAATGCCGCGAATGGCCGAGATCTCGGCGGTCACCTTGCCGCCCGGCAGGATGCCTCCCTTGCCTGGCTTCGCGCCCTGGCTGAGCTTGATCTCGACCATGCGCACCTGGTCGTGCGAAGCGATATCGCGCAGTCTCTCATCCGACAGCGCGCCATTGGCGTCACGTACGCCATATTTGGCGGTGCCGATCTGGAAGACAATGTCTCCGCCGCCTTCCAGGTGATGCGGCGACAGGCCACCCTCACCGGTATTCATCCAGCAGCCTGCGAGTTTTGCACCGCGCGACAGGGCCAGTGCCGCCGGCCGCGATATGGCGCCGTAGCTCATGCCGGAAATGTTGATCAACGATTTCGCTTCATAAGGCCGCCTGGCATGGGGACCAAAGACGACCGCTGGCGGATCCATCGTTTCTTCGTCGAGCGGAGGAAAGGGCGCGTTGACGAAGATCGGTGTGCCGACTGGCGTCAGCGAGCGGGTCGAGCCGAAGGCAACCGTGTTGTCACGGCCTTGCGCGGATTTGTAGACCCAGTCGCGTTCGGCCCGGTTGAAGGGCATCTCTTCGCGGTCGAGCGCGAAGAAATACTGGCGGAAAAACTCGCCCAGATGGGTGAAGCCGCCTCGAAGGTGACCGACGACCGGGTAGTTCCGCAGGACCGAGTCCTTCTTCTGGACGATGTCGTAGATGAACACGCCGATCAGTCCGAGGGCCGCCATGCCGATCACGAAGATGAAGGCGGATGCGGCAAGGCTGAGGAACTGGATGACGTGCGGCGGAAGCATGTCGATCATCGGATCGATCCTTTGGCGATGGGTCTTTGAGGCCGACCTTTCGGGGCCGGCCCTCGTGGCTGGTGTCGGCGGTCAGGCCTTCTTGCGGGCGAACAGCCAGTGGTCGAGCGAGACGGTGCCTGGGCCGCGGGCGATGATGAAGGCGAGTGCCGCCGCCCACACCGCGTGATCGGGCCAGCTTCCGGGATAGACAAATATCTGGATGACCAGCGTCATGCCGAGCAGCGCGAGCGCTGAGAAACGAGACGCCAGGCCAATGATCAGCAGCGCCGGGAAGAAGTGCTCGGCGAACGCGGCGAGATTGGCCGCGATCTCCGGCGGAATGACTGGCAACGCGTATTCTTCGCGGAACAGGTAATAAGCCGAGTCGGTGACCTCGAACCCGTTCACCTTGGTCTGGCCCGAGCGCCAGAAGACGCCCGCGATTCCGATGCGCGCGATCAGCGAAAGCGCGGAATCGGGGATCATGTTGGCCAGCGAGACACCGCGCGCGATCAGCACGGAGATGCCGGAATATCGGCTGGCGGAGTTTTCCTGCATGCTGGTTGTGTCGGTCATTGGTCAGTTTCCTTGATCGAGTGATGCGGGCGCCTGGAAGACGCCGAGATGGAGAAGCCGTCCAAGGGCTTCGGCGGGAGAAAAGTCTGACTCGGCGGCGAAAGCCGCCGCGATGGCGCTGTCGAGCGGGCCGCCGACCGACAGTCCGCGCAAAAATGCGAACTCTCCGGACGAGAGGGGCTCCGCCCTTACGGTCCCAGCGACGCGGAACACTGCAAGGTGTTGCCTTCCGGGTACGAGCGCCGCGATGGTTTCCGCGTCGCCCTCCAGCGCCGCGGACCTGATTTCGAGCGCGGCGTGGTCGAGTGTGAGCAACCTTGTGCTGGCGACGAGGTCGAGCTCGCCAGCGCCGTCAGCGAAGAACTGCGCGGCCTGCTCCGGCGCGAAAGAGAAAGAGGAGTGGGCATGAAACGCTTCGTTCATGGCCCACTCCAGTCGGGCCACGTCGGGGAGGAAGGGCACCTGCGAAAGTTCAGGCCGGCTGCCGAGATGGTCGGCGAACCCGGCGCCATAGCCGGCCAGGACGGCGCTCACCGGCGGGCTGGCATTGGCGTAGCGGGCCGCAAGGCCGTCGAAATAATCGTCGCCGACCAGTGCGCGAATGGCGGGATAGATCGCTGACAGCGCACCGACATGGGCATGACGCACATTGTTGCGGTAGATATCGGCATTGTCGGCAAAGCCGTTGGCGATGAACCTTTCCGCGATGATGGCGGCTTCCTCGCCGGAACCGGTCAGATACCCCTTGAAGGACATCTGAAACTCACGCAGCGCGGACATGGCCTGCCTCCGTCGAGAAAAAGCTGTCCAGAATGGTGTCGGCCTTGGCCGCTTCGTCGACGAGCACGTCGAGCGACGGCACGTCATTGTCCCATTCGATCAGGGTCGGGATGCGCCCGGTGCGTAGAAGCGTGGTCGAGTAGAGGTCCCATACGGGATCGCTGACACGGCTGGCGTGATCGTCGATCAGCAGTGTGCGGTCGCCCAGTTTCTTGAGATGATGGCCTGCGAGATGGATTTCGCCGACGGCGGAGCAATCGACATCGCGGATATAGGCCGCTGCGTCGTATCCGATATTGTTGGCGCTGACATAGACATTGTTGACGTCCAGGATCAGCCCGCAGCCGGTACGCCGTGTCAGCGCGTTGAGGAAATCGGTCTCGCTCATCTCGCTCGCCTCGAAGGCGACGTAGAGCGAAGGGTTCTCGATCAGGATCTGCCGGCCGAGGAATTGCTGCACTTCGTCGACATGGGCGCAGACGATGTCGAGCGCCTCATCGGTGTAGGGCAGCGGCAGCAGGTCGGAAAAATGGCTTCCGCCGATCGTGCACCAGGCAAGATGCTCGGAAACAAGGCCCGGTCGGACATTTTCAACCAGCCGTCTCAGACGGGCGAGATGCGCCTCGTCGAGATCGTCGGTGCCGCCGATCGAGAGACCCACGCCATGCACGGAAACGGGATAATGGCGGGCGATCTCTTCCAGGAATTCAACGGGCTTGCCGCCGTCGCCCATGTAGTTTTCGGCATGAACCTCGAGCCAGCCGATGTGCGGCTTCACGTCGAGGATTTCACCGATATGTTCGAATTTCAGGCCGATTCCGGCTTTCGCCGGAACCGGCGTGACCGGAGTTTCGCGTCGGTTGGGGAGGAGACTGGTCATCATGACACTCCGGTTGGGTTGGAAGCGGTGAACCGCCTTACGAGGCGGAGGATTCCAGCGAGCCGCCAGCCAGCTTCTCGCAGAGGCCTGCGGGAACGGCGATGAAAGCGTCACCCTGGGCGTCGACCTTGGAGGTGCCGGCACAGGACGAGGTTGCGGTGGCGCAGTCGTTCTTGCCGGCTGCGGCGACGCCGTAGCATTTCTCGGAATCGGCAGCGGCGGCCGGTGCGGCGGTGTTGGCGAGCGCGACACCGGCGACGGCAGCGGCGAGCAGGATGGCCTTCGTGTCGATGTTCTTCATTGGGTCGGTTCCTTTGCGTTTCATGTTTGAATGACACCGGCGTTCGTTCGTCGGTGATGCAAAGGTGGCGGATCGCGATCGGGAATTGAAATGCCGGGTGTTTATGGAAACGATGCACCATGGGCATGATGCTCGCGTGTATAAGGGGTGCAGACGCAACCGCTGCCGTGATGGTCGCGGATCATGAAGAAAGCCCGCCACGATGTCCGATTTCGACGATGTCAGATGCCTGGATGCCCCGCTTGCCGACAAGCTTGAGGCTTATTCGGCGCGCCTGGCGATGGCCAATCCGACCATCTCCAGTGCTTATACCGACCTCGTCCAAAGGCTGATGAATGCCGGAGCCGGTGGCGCCGCGCTTCGCGTCGGGGATACGATGCCTTCCTTTGCCCTTCCCGATTCAACTGGAACTATCCTCAGGCTCGAAGACTTCCTGAAGAACGGTCCGATCGTCATCAGCTTCAATCGCGGCCACTGGTGCTCCTATTGCCGGCTGGAATTGCTGGCGCTGAACGAGATCGTTCCGCAGATCGCAGGCTTCGGCGCTTCGTTGGTCTCGATCATGCCCGAAACCGCGACGCTAACCCGCCAGTTAAGGGACCGGTTCTCGCTCGGCTTTCCGATCCTCACCGACATCGACAACGGCTTCGCCCTGCGCGCCAATCTGATGATCGCGTTGGGGCCGGCGGTTGCGGACCTGCTGAGAAAATCGGGCAACGATCTGTCGCGTTTCCAGGGCAATGACGCCTGGTTTGTGCCGATCCCGGCGACCTATGTCGTCAGGCCCGACGGCACCATTGCGGCGGCCCATGTCAATCCCGATTTCCGCCGGCGCATGTCACCGCAGACCATTCTGATGGCACTTGAAAAGCTGGCTTGAGAGTAACCGGGCGAGCCAGACTTCGTTGCCTGTCCGCGCCCCGTTCAGTTTCCCTTACACGGGTTCGCTTATGCCGACCTCGTTCGACCAGTCGGCCGAACGCATCAGCCGCACGAAGCGCGACCCCGCCATATTGTGCTGGCGGCCAGCCGCCTCGATCAGGACGACGGTGCGTCTGAATGGGCTGTCTTTCAATCCCACCCATTTCAGGTTGAGCTTCGCCGCCGAACTCTTCGGCAGCAGAGCGCCGGTTCCGCCGATTTCGATCAGTGCGCCGATATCGGCATCGCAACTGACCTTGTGGCGGTTTTCGATCGAAATACCCTGTTCGCCCAGATAGGCGCGGATTGAAACCTGGTTCTCGCAATATGGCCTGAGCACCATTGCCAGGTCGCCGAGTTTCGAAAGCGGAGCGTTGTCCTCACCGGGCTCCACACCGCACAAAACGAAATCCTCGTCGAACAGCGGCCAGCTTCGAATTCGGTTCCAGGTGGATTCATCGGACACCGCCAGAATGCCGAAATCGATTTCACCGCTCTCGAGCAATTCGGCGACACGGCCTGCGGGTTCGCGCATCAGCGCCAGGTCCAGCCCGGAAACGGCGTGCTGCAACTGCCCGATGACGATCTGCAGAAGAGACGCCGAAACAGTCTCGGAGATTCCGATGCGCAAGGGTGCAATTGTTCCGCGGCCATAGCTTTCCGCTTCCGCCTTGGCGGCATTGGCCGCGTCGTAGCTCTGCTGCAGCAGCGGCACCATTGCCTTGCCAAGTTCGGTCAGATGCGAGCGCGTGCGCTCGCGCCGGAACAGATCGCCGCCCAGTTCGTCTTCAAGTTTCTTGATGGCCCGTGTCAGCGCCGGTTGCGTGACGTTGCACTCGTCCGCAGCCTGCGTGAAATTGAGCGTTCGGCTCACCGCCAGGAAATATCGGATCTGGTAAAGTTCCATTCGTTGCTACAGCCCGATGCTTTAGCGGTTTTTTCGACGAGTCATATTCAAATGGAAGTATTCAAACATACTACCTCCCGAAAGGACTCGGTCAATGTGCACTTTGTGGGCCAGCCATTGGCAGGTCGATGTTTGCCCGTGGCCACTAAAATTTCTACCGACAATCGCAGGCAGAGTGCTGTCCAGGCCGATGCCAATTGCAGCTTGAGAATGAGAAGATGCAGCCTGCCAACCGGAAAGAAGGCGGATCGACGACCTAGGCAGTCTCGAAATGCCGTCGCAGAATCAGGCTGAGCGAAGTGATTGCCGGTGGCGGATGGATCGAGCGCAGATAGGCGATCCCGATAGCGATACTCCAGAACGCGCCATCGACGTCGATCGTATCCAGACCGGTCATGCGCGCACGCTCCAGAACGTTGGCCGGTACACTCGCCAGGTAGCGGCCCTCGTTCAGAAGCGTGAACATGGTATCGAGCGCATTGGTCTCGATTGCCGGCTGGGGCGGTTCGACATTGTTGGCGGCGAAATAGCTGGCGACGCGCTCGTACCCCATCTGATCGTTGGAAAAGAATATCCAGGGGTATTGCGCGAGTTCCGCTGCCCGGACACCTGTCTTACCGCACAGGGGATGGCCTGAATCGGCGATTACTATATTGCGCAGTTCGGCCAGTTCCTCGGTGACGAGACGGTTGTGGTCGGGGAAGTTCAGCGCGGTCGAGATGACATCCAGCTCGCCGTCCAGCAGTGCCTGGTAGTTTGCCTCCATGGAATCGACGGTGATCTTTACCGTCATTCGCGGTCGTTCTTCCTGGAAGACGCGGATCGCCGAAGCGAGATAGCCGATGGAACTCGGCCCGACGCCGATCGACACCGTGCCGGTTTCACCATCCTGGAGGGCATGGATTTCTTCCAGCAATTGCTCAAATTCGCGCTCGACGATGTGCGCCCGGTCGACCACGATACGGCCGAACTGGGTCAGTCCGAAGCTCTTGGACGTTCGTTCGATCAAGCGAATGCCAAGCCGCTCTTCAAGCAATTGCACCGAGCGTGAAAGCGCCGGCTGCGTCATGTGCAGTTTTTCTGCGGCAGCGGTGAAACTCTGCTCGCGCACGACCGCGAGCAGGATACGCAACTGACGCGAATCAATCCGCGAAAGTGCGTCCGATCGGGTGTCGGACAGGCTGGATCTGTCATTACGTGACGCCATGCTTCATCCTCCTGTCGGGGCCGGCCAAGCAAACACATGGCGTATGCCTGCGTCCATCCATAAAAATCGGTAATGCATAAATGCCGAGGTTCAATTGGACTGCAGGCGGCCGGAAAAGCAATTTCTCATGCCAGAGGAGCGGACCGACGCGGATGCCGGTTGGCGTGAATATCTGGGAGGAATGGCTGGATGGTTGCCGACCCACGCACCGGCCTGCGGTTTTACGATCTGAGCCATGCCTGGGGGCATGGCGTGCCGGTCTGGCCAGGCTTTCCCGCCTCGACCTTCGAGCGTGGCTCCTTTCATGCGCTGCACGGCACGCTGACGCAGCGCTTCTCCACCACCATGCATGCCTCGACCCATGTCAACGCGCCGCTGCACCTAGTCGCCGGCGGCGCGGCGATGGGCGCGGTCCCGCTCGACCATTTCTTCGGGCAAGCCGTCATCCTGTCGATCCCGAGGGGCAAATGGGAACTGGTCGAGCCGGAGGATCTCGAGGCGGCTGAGCCGAAGATCGAACCGGGCGACATCGTGCTGATCGACACGGGCTGGCACCGCCACCATGCCGACAGCCAGACCTATTTCGCCCACGCGCCGGGCCTGTCGGAGGCCGCCGCGCGCTGGCTTGTCGACCGCAGGGTGAAGCTCGTCGGCATCGACACGCCGGCGATCGACCATCCGCTGGCGACCTCGCTCGGTCCGCAGCGCGGCGGCCCACTGCTGCCGCGCCTTGCGCAGGAGTACGAGGCCGAGACCGGCTCCGATGCACGCGAGATGTTCCGCGACTGGCAGCCGGCGCACCGCATGCTGCTGAAAGCCGGTATCCCGACCATCGAGGAACTGGGCGGCGATCTCGACGCCGTTGCCGGCAGGCGGCTGACCGTCGCCGCTCTGCCCTACCGCTGGAAAGAGGGCGACGCCTCCATCGTGCGCGTCGTCGCCATCGAGGGACCGGAAGGGGACGCCGCCGAGACGCCCAAGGGCGCGTTGCACGACCTCACGCATGACTGGGGCTACAACGTCTCCTTCTGGCCGGGCAAGAACCCGATCCATGCTTTCAGCCGCCACCAGTTTCATTCGCGCGACGGCGCGCAGGTTCTCCATTTCAACACGGTCATGCACCGCGGCACCCACATGGACTGCCCGCTGCATGTGCTTGCCGGCACGCACGACATCACCGGCTTCGAACTGTGGAAGTTCTTCGGCACCGGCGTGGTGCTCTCGATTCCCAAGGGACGCTGGGAGGTGGTGACGGCGGAAGACCTGGCACAGGCGACGCCGGAAATCCGGCCGGGCGACATCGTCATCATCAACACCGGCTACCACAAGAAGTATGGCGACGACCCGGACTACTATGCCTACTCGCCCGGCCTCTACAAGGAAGCCGCCGAATGGCTCGTCGAACGCGGCGTCAAGATGGTCGGCATCGACGTGCAGGCGCTCGACCACCCACTCGGCACCTATCTGGGGCCGCACGGGCCGGGCCCGATCCAGCCGCACCTCAACGACGAGTACAGGGCCGAGACAGGCCGCGACATCATCGAGGATTTCCCGCACTGGGAGCCGGCGCACAAGATCCTGATGTCGAACGGCATCCCGGGCATCGAGAATGTCGGCGGCGACCTAGACGCGGTGAGCGGCAGGCGCATGACACTGATGGCCTTTCCCTGGCGCTGGGTCGGCGGCGACGGCTCCTTCGTGCGCGTCGTCGGTATTTCGGAGTAACGCCATGGAAACCACCCGCGCGAGCGCAGTTACACCCTACGAAGCGCCGAAGCATCACGGCATGACCGCCTTCACCCTGCAGGGCAAGGAGGCGAGCGCCAACGAGCATTTCTGGGTCGGCCTGTCGCTGTTCCTGCCCGGCGGTGGCGCCGAGCGTGCGGCTTCCGCGACCGAGAAGGTCTACGTGGTGCTGGATGGCGAGATCACCGTCGTCACAGATGATGGCGAAACGGTCCTGGGGCCAGGAGACAGCTGCCGTATCGCGCCGGGCGAGGCGCGAACGATCGAAAACCGGAGAACGGACGTGGCAAGAATGATGGTGATCAGCGCCAACGCCGAACCAGCCAACGCTGCAGGAACCACGAAATGAATCCGCGCAACCTGTTCGAGATTTCCGGCAAGTCGGCCGTCGTTACCGGGGCCACAGGGGCACTCGGGCGGGCCGCGAGCATGGCGCTCTCCCATATGGGCGCGAAGCTGACGCTCGCGGCCGGCACGGCCTCCGACCTGGACGAGGTGGCCGGCAAAGCACGCGCCACCGGTGCGGAAGTCGCGACGGTCCCGCTTCGCCCCGACAGTCTGGAAAACACCGACGCCATCGCGCAGGCCGCTGCCGAGGCCCATGGCGGCATCGACATCCTCGTCTGCGCCTCGGGCACCAACCTTCCCAACCCCATCGACGACATGCCGGTCGACGACTGGGACGCAGTAATGGACGCCAATGTCCGGGGCTCCTGGCTGATGTGCAAATCGGCCGGCAGGCACATGCTGGCGCAGGCTGATGAAACGCCGGACAGGGGCGGCAAGGTCGTGCTGATCTCCTCGGTGCGCGGGCGGCACGGCAGCCCCTTCGGCTACACTTCCTATTGCCCCTCCAAGGCGGCGATCGACGGGCTGACGCGTTCGCTGGCGCTCGAATGGGGACCGAGCCGGATCAACGTCAACGCCATCGGCCCAACCGTCTTCCGTTCCAGGCTGACGGCCTGGATGTTCGACGAGGAGAAGACCGGCGGCAACGTGCCGGCGCTGAAGCGCATTCCGCTCGGCCGCCTCGGCGAGCCGGAGGACCTCGTCGGCGCGCTGCTCTACCTCGTCTCGCCCGCCTCCGACTTTTGCACCGGCCAGGTGCTCTATGTCGACGGCGGCTACACGGCGGGCTGATGCGATGAACGGGAAACCGAAAATCGCGATTGTCGGTGCCGGGCTCATGGGACACGGCATCGCGCAGGTTTTTGCTGCCGCCGGCCATCCGGTCTCGATCCACGACCCGAACGGCGACGTTCTCGCCGCCGTGCCGGCGCGGGTCGAGGCGATCATGGAGACGCTCGACGTCGACGTCGCGCTCGCCGGCAACATCTCGCTGAAGGACACGCTCGCCGATGCCCTTGCGGACGCCGCGCTCGTCATCGAGGCCGCGCCCGAAAAGCTCGCCCTGAAGCAGGCGATCTTTGCCGATCTCGACCGGCTGACCAGGCCGGAGACGATTCTCGCCTCCAACACCTCGGTCATCCCGATCGGCGACATCGCCGCGAAGGCCACGAACAAGTCGCGCATTCTGGGCACCCATTTCTGGAACCCGCCGCACTACGTGCCGCTGGTCGAGGTCATCCAGACCGCCGAAACCGACCGGGCCCACATCGACTGGACGCTTCGCCTGATGGAATCGGTCGGCATGTCTGCCGTGCACGTGAAGAAGGACGTCGCCGGCTTCATCGGCAACCGCCTGCAGCATGCGCTCAAGCGCGAGGCGATCGCGCTCGTCGCCGACGGCGTGTGCGACGCCGCCACGCTGGACAAGGTGGTGCGCGAGGGTTTCGGCGCGCGCCTCGGCGTGCTCGGCCCGCTGGAGCAGTCCGACATGATCGGGCTCCAGCTCACCCTCGATTGCCACGAGGTGCTGCTGCCACATCTCGACAACACGGCCGGTGCCCATCCCTTCCTGCGCGAGAAGATCGCGAGAGGCGAGACGGGGATGGCCGTGGGCAAGGGATTCCGCGCCTGGACGGAGGAGGAGGCGAACGAGGTTCGCCGGCGTTTCCAGGATTACATGGCCGCGTGCGCCAGAAAGCGCCGCGACGAGAAGACGAATGCATGCCAGAACGCTCGCGCGGACATGACGTAGCGCGCGGGCCAGCAAAGGGAGGAAACCCATGTTCAAGGCAACAACGAAGATCGCGGCAACCGCAATCGCGGCGGCCCTGTCGCTCGGTGCGGGCGCGCTTTCGGCCTCCGCCGACCCGACCGTGCTGAAATTCTCCACCATGGAGCCGCCGCAGGGCCCGATGGTGAACTGCTTCACGCTGCCCCTGCTGGAGGAACTCAAGGCCGCCTCGAACGGCGAGATCGAGATCGAGACCTATATGGGCGGTACAGGCTTCGCCCATCCGCTGAAGCAGTACGAGCAGGTCGCGCGCGGCGTCATGGACATCTCGCAGGGCGTGCTCACCTACACCCCCGGCCAGTTCGCCATGACGGAAGTCGCGACCATGCCGATGCTGGGCGAGAACGCCGGCGCGCTGTCGCGCGCGATCAACAAGCTCGCGCCCGAATATCTTGGCGAGGAATTCAAGGATATTCACCTGATGGCGATCCTCGTCACGCCGCCACTCTACGTCCACCAGCGCGACGAGGTGGCCGGGCTCGACGGACTGCAGGGCAAGCGCATCCGCTCCACCGGCAAGGGCGCCGGCGCCTTCCTCGAGGCCTTCGGCGCGATCCCCGTGCAGATGCCCGCCCCGGCTGTCTACGAGAACCTGCAGACAGGCGTCATCGATGGTGCGCTCTCGGAGTTCCTGGCGCTCAAATCCTTCCGCATCGGCGAGGTCGCCGGCCATCACCTGCTCGCAAACACCACCCACGCCCTGCTCTTCCTCGGCATGAACAAGAACACGCTCGCCTCCCTGCCCGATGATCTGCAGGAACTGGTAAAGACTAGGCTCAGCGGTCCTGAGATCGGCGCGCGCGCCTCGGCATGCTGGGAGAAGCTCGGCAACCAGGTCGTCGAGGATCTCAAGGCCGAGGGCCAGGACTTTGTCGAACTTTCGGACGCCGAGCGGGCCCGCGCCCAGGAGGTCGCCGACAGGATCGCCGACGACTACGTCGCCGCGCTCGAGGCGGACGGCAAGCCGGCCCGCGCCTTCTACGAGGCGCTCCTGCAGGAAATCGGCCAACAGGCCGACTGAACCGGAAGGCGTCGATCGGCAACCTGCCATGTCTCCCCTTGCAATCGGTCTGATCGGTGTCCTGGCGCTGCTCCTCATGGTAGCGCTCAGGGCGCCGCTCGGCCTCGCCTTGCTGATCACCGGCTTCGGCGGGCTGTGGCAGCTGCACGGGCTCGACACGGCGGTCTACGTGGTCTCGACCGCGCCCGTCACCGCGCTGTCGAGCTACACGCTCTCCGTACTGCCCCTGTTCATCCTGATGGGCGCGCTCGCCGTGCGCGCAGGCCTCGCCGGAGCGCTCTACAAATCGGCCTACGGCTTCGTCGGTCATCGGCCCGGTGGGCTAGCAATGGCGAGCATCGCCGCCTGCGGCGGCTTCGGCGCGATCTGCGGATCAAGCCTGGCGACCGTCACCACGATGGGCCGCATCGCCGTGCCGGAGATGTTGCGCTACGGCTACGACAAGCGGCTGGCGACAGGGGCGGTCGCCGCCGGCGGCACGCTCGGTATCCTCATCCCGCCCTCCCTGCCGATGATCATCTACGCCACCGTGACGGAGACCTCGGTCGGCCGGCTGTTCGCCGCCGGCATGATCCCCGGCCTGCTGGCTGTCCTGCTCTACATCGCCGCCACGCTGGTCTGGGCGCGTGCCGAGCCGGGCATCGGCCCGTCCGGCGAAAGGCTGGGCTGGGCCGAGCGGCTCAAATTGCTGCGCGGCGTGTGGGGCATCGTCACCCTTTTTGCTGTCGTCATGGGCGGCATCCTGTTCGGCATCTTCTCGCCGACCGAGGGCGCGGCAGTCGGTGCGTTCGGCGCCGCTGTGCTCGGCGCCTTCAACGCACGTGGCGTACGCGACTTCCTCGCCCGCCTCGTCGACGCGATCGCCGAAACCGTGCAGACCTCGGCGATGATCTTCTTTGCCGTGATCGGCATCTCGGTGTTCGAATATTTCATCCAGGCCGCGCGCGTCCCGCAGGGCGTGGAAGCCTTCGTGTCCGGCCTCGCGCTGGGTCCGGTCGGCGTGATGATCCTGCTCATCGCGGTGCTGATCCTGCTCGGCTGTTTCCTCGATTCCATCGCCATCCTGTTCATCATCACGCCCGTCATCTTCCCGATCGTCATCGCCAACGGCTACGACCCGATCTGGTTCGGCATCATCATGATCATGGTGGTCGAGTTCGGCCTGATCACCCCGCCCATCGGGATGAACGTCTTCGTGCTGTCGCGCATCATGCCCGACGTGACGACCTGGCAGATCTTCAGGGGCGTGATGCCCTATGTCGGCGCCGACATCGTGCGCATCGCGCTGCTGCTCGCCTTCCCGGCGCTTGTGCTGTGGCTGCCCAACCTGCTGTTCGACTGAGGCCGCGATGAAGAAACTTGCCCGCACCCTCCTTCTCGCCGAACGCGCCGTCACCGCGATGGCCGGCCTTGCCCTCGTGCTGATGGTGCTCATGGTCGTCTACGACATCGCCGGGCGCAGCCTCGGCCTGTGGCACGTCCTGTCCTCGGTGGAGCAGACCACGCTCTACATGATGCTGCTCGGCTTCCTCGGCCTGGTGCGCTGCTTCCGCGATGGCGGCAACATCGTCGTCGACGTCGCCACGCACGGCCTGCCTGTCGGCGTGGTGCGCCGCATCGACGCCTTCTGGGCGGTCGTGGCGGCCCTCGTCCTGCTGCCGCTGGGCTACGCTTCGCTGCGAGACGGCTTCGTGCTGCATGGCTACGGCCAGCGCTCGGAAGTGCTCGGCATCTCGCCGCTCGTCCACCACGCAATCGCGGCCTTCGGCCTGACGGCCGCCGCGCTCGTCTCGCTGTTCACCGGGCTGAGGCTCGTTTTGTCGCGTGCCGTGCCGAAGGAAACGCCAACCGCTTTTACGGAATGAGGTCACCATGTCGCGAGACGTCGTCATCACCTGCGCGCTGACCGGCGGCGCCGACACGCCGAAGCTCAATCCCGCCGTGCCGGTGAAGCCCGCCGACATCGCCCGCGAGGCACTGGAGGCGGCTGCCGCCGGCGCCGCAATCGTGCACATCCATGTCCGCGATCCCGACACCGGCGCACCGAGCATGGACCGCGCGCTCTATGCCGAGGTCGTCGACCGCATCCGGGAGAGGAACGGCGACGTGCTGATCAACCTGACCACCGGCGCCGGCGCGCGCTTCGACCCCGGCGAGCCCGATCCGTCCGTGCCGGCGGCGACGACCAATTTTCACGCGCCCGAGACCCGCGTAGCCCATGTCGAGGAACTGCGTCCCGATATCTGCAGCCTCGACATCGGCACGATGAATTTCGGTTCAACCGTCTTCGTCAACACTGGCACCCATGTCGAGAGGATGGCCCGGAAGATTCGCGCCGCCGGCGTCAAGCCGGAACTGGAAGTGTTCGACCTCGGCCATCTGCGCCAGGCGGTCCACCTCATCGGCCAGGGCCTGTTCGAGACGCCTCCCCTGCTGCAATTGTGCATGGGCATCCCGTGGGGCGCACCCGCGACGGTCGACGCGATCCAGACCATGGTGCGCCACCTGCCCGCGGGCGCGGTGTGGTCGGCCTTCGGTATTTCGCAGCACCAGCGGGCGATGGCGGCGCAGGCGATCCTGCTCGGCGGCAACATCCGCGTCGGCCTCGAGGACAATCTCTATCTGGAAAAAGGCGTACTCGCACCGGGCAATGCCGCGCTGGTCGAACAGGCCGTCGCCATCGTCGAGGCGCTCGGCCACCGAGTCGCGACGCCCGACAGGGCGCGCGAGATCTTCGCGCTCGGCGCGCGCAACACGGAGGCCGCCGCATGAGCGGCACGGTCAGGAACATCCTCTTCGTCATGATGGACCAGCTGCGCTGGGACTACCTCTCCTGCTACGGCCATCCGCACCTCCACACGCCGAACATCGACCGCATCGCGCGCGAGGGCGTGCGCTTCGACAATGCCTATGTGCAGTCGCCGGTCTGCGGCCCGTCGCGTGCCTCGTTCTACACCGGTCGCACCGTCTTCAGCCACGGCTCGACCTGGAACCGCGTGCCCCTGCCCATCGGCGAATACACGATCGGCGACTATCTGCGCCCGCACGGCATGCGCTGCGCCGTCGTCGGCAAGACCCATCTCGTGCCCGACCCGGACCTCTCCGGGCGCTATGGCGTGACGCCCGACAGCGAGATCGGCATGGTGCTGGCGGAGCCGGGCTTCGAGCCCTTTGACCGCGACGACGGCATCCATACCGACGCGATGGTGAAGGCAAAGCCGGGCCTGCGCTACAACGCATGGCTCAACGAAAGGGGCTATGAAGGCGACAACCCCTGGCAAGCCTTTGCCAACTCCGCCGAGGGCGATGACGGCGAGGTGCTTTCGGGCTGGTCGATGCGCCATTGCCGCCTGCCGGCGCGCGTGCGGGAGGAGCACTCCGAGACCGCCTACATGACCGACCGCGCCATCGAGTTCTTGCGCGAAAGCGGCGATACGCCCTGGCTGCTGCACCTGTCCTACATCAAGCCGCATTGGCCCTACATGGCACCGGCGCCCTACCACGCCATGTACGGCCCGGAGCATTTTCTCCCTGTCGTCCGCTCGGATGAGGAAAGGCGCGATCCGCACCCGGTCTACGGCGCCTTCATGGAGATGGCGCTGTCGAAAACCTTCAGCCGGGACGAAGTGCGCGAGACGGTCCTGCCCGTCTACATGGGCCTGATCAAGCAGATCGACGATCATCTGGGCCGGCTCTTCGCCGAACTCGAGAAATGCGGCCGCATGGACGACACCCTGATCGTCGTGACCTCCGACCACGGCGACTATCTGGGCGACCACTGGCTGGGCGAGAAGGAACTCTTCCACGACCAGTCGATGCGCGTGCCGCTCCTCATCCGCGATCCCCGAGCCTCCGCCGACGCCGCACGCGGCACGGTGCGCACCGAAATGGTCGAGGCAATCGACCTGCTGCCGACCTTCCTCGACGCCTGCGGCATCGAGGCCGCGCGCCATCGTCTCGAGGGCCGCTCGCTCGCCCCGCTGCTCGCCGGCGAGACGCCGGACGACTGGCGCGACCACGCCTTCAGCGAAATCGACTATTCCTTCTACGAGGCCGGCGAGACGCTCGGCGTCGATGTCTCCAGTGCGCGCGCCTATGCCATACGCACGGATCGCTGGAAATATGTTCACTACAAGGGATTCCGTCCGCAACTATTCGATCTGAGGGAGGACCCTGACGAATTCCGCGATCTCGGTGGACACGCCACCCACGGCGCGATCATCGAGAAAATGCAATCGAGACTGCTCGATAGGCTGACAGATCGCCGCAACCGGGTAACCCTGCCGGACGAAGCGATTGCCCCCATGCGCCCGCATATGGGAACAAGAGGGATCAGGATCGGACTCTGGTAGGCAATGTTGCTGCGGTTGCCCTATGACGTGAATCGCAGACCAATCAGAAATCAGACGTAACGATTGCTGCTCATCGCTGAGCGGGTCCGGTTTCATCACGACATGAGCGGACCTGGAGCCGCCGGGTGCATCACTGCACCAGCCAGTTCGACGCCTCGGCACGCCGTGTCCAAAGGCTCTCCTGACGGGCGCGCCAATCATTCCCCACGCAACGAGTCGTTTCCGAACCATTGCCTGCCGCTTGTGTCACAGGACGGGGAAGCGCGCGTGCATCGCCGGGTCTTATCCCAAAAAAGCCACATTCCTTGTGGTAAGCGCCGGCCCTTCGATAGGAAAGATCATGCCGGTCAACGAACTCATTCAGCAATTCCATGCCTCCAGCAGGCTCATGAAAAAAGCCATCTCCACGGACGATTCCGACGCGATCGAGCGTCTGGACAATGCCCTGGCGGCTGATTTCGAGAGCATCATGGGGTTCCGGGTGCGCAATGAGGTGGAGCGGCAGGCGGTCGGCCATTTCCTGGCCGGCTATCTCGAGGATATGAGCGATGGGTCCGTGCTGTCGGCGAGGGCGACGGCAAGGATGATCGAGCTGATCGGCGTCTCGCCGATGTCGAACGGCGGCGGGAATGCCGAACCGGTCCGCTAGCCCGGCCCGCTCGTTTCCTTTTGAAAAAAAACAGAAAGCTGCAAGTCGCGCACGGGGAGGGTGTGCCTGGAAAGGTATTGCCCAATGGACAGAACGCATCTGGCTGAAGAAAATGCCGGTGGGCGTGGCTCGCCCATGCTCAGCCAATTCGAATACAATCTTTTGCGCCTGATCGCCGATGATTGCGATCTCGAGCAGATCTGCGGGAAGCTGAACGTTTCCGCGCCGACCGTGCTGATCGGCATCGGCCGGATAAGGCGCGTGCTCGAAACCAGAACGGCAGCCGGCGCCGCCGTCAGGGCGATGCGTCTCGGCATTCTCGTCTGACTGCGTCGTTTTCGGCGGGATTATTTCGGCGCGCGCTTGGCCAGGATGCGCTGCAGCGTGCGGCGATGCATGTTGAGCCGGCGCGCCGTCTCCGAGACATTGCGGTCGCACAGTTCGTAGACGCGCTGGATATGCTCCCAGCGCACCCGGTCGGCCGACATCGGGTTTTCTGGCGGTTCGGCCTTGTCCTCGGGCTTGCGCAGAAGGGCCGAGAGGATTTCGTCGGCATCGGCCGGCTTGGCGAGATAGTCGACGGCGCCGAGTTTCACCGCGGTCACGGCGGTGGCGATGTTGCCGTATCCGGTCAGGATGACGGCCTTGCATTCGGGACGGCGACTGCGGATCGCCTCGATCACGTCGAGGCCGTTGCCGTCGTTGAGCCGCATGTCGACCACGGCGTAGGCCGGCGGCTTGACGCGCACCCGGGCAAGGCCCTCGGCGACGGATTCGGCCATGTCGACGACAAAGCCGCGCCCTTCCATCGCCCGCGCCAGTCGATTGAGAAACGGGCGATCGTCGTCGACGATGAGGATCGAATTGTCTGCGCCCAGCTCGGCGTCTTGTGCTACCGCCTCGGCCATTGCCATTTCCCGGCTTCCCGTCACATGTTTTTCCCTATGTGTGACAGTCGGGACGATTTGTCAAAAAGTCCGGGCCTTTATGCTGAATCGCGCCGCCGCCCGATCAGGCCGCCGCACCGTCCGATTCACCGGTTCTGGCCGTGTTATCACCGACTTCCTTCAGCGCGCGCGGCCAGCGCACCGTGACGCTGGCGCCGCCCTTTTCGGCATTTGCGAATTCGAGGCTGGCGCCCGCCCGCTCCAGCAGCGTTTTGGCGATGAACAGGCCAAGCCCAAGCCCGCCCCCGGTCTGTTCCTGCCCCGCCTGCTGCCATCTCGCTTGCTGACGCCCGATCTGCTGACGATCGCGCCGCCGCGTCGTGACATAGGGTTCGCCAATCCTCTCCATGAGATCCGGCGCAAAGCCTGGCCCGTCATCGGTGATGGTGACGATCACGCTATCGCCGTCCCAGCGCCCGGTGAACTCGACCTTGTCGACGGCGAAATCGACGGCGTTTTCGACCAGATTGCCGAGACCGTACAGGATGGCGGGATTGCGTTCGCATTTCGGTTCGCCGGGCATGGCGCCGGGCCGGACGACCAGTTCCACGCCGAAATCGCGATGCGGTGCGGCGACCTCCTCCATCAGCGAGGAAAGCGGCATCCGTCCGAAATGATCATCGCCCGCTTCTGAAAGCGAGGTCAGCTTGCCGAGGATCTGCCGGCAGCGCTCGGCTTGCGCGCGCAGGAGCAGCGCGTCTTCTGCAAGGGGCGTGCCCGCCGGCAGTTCGCGGGTCATCTCCTTGGAGACCAGCGCAATGGTGGCGAGCGGCGTACCGAGCTCGTGCGCGGCCGCCGCCGCCAGCCCGTCCAGCGAGGAAAGGTGCTGCTCACGCTGCAGCACGAGCTCGGTGGCGGTCAACGCCGCCGATAGTTGCCGCGCCTCGTCGGCGACACGGTAGGTGTAGACGGCGGTGAACACCATCATGGAGACGACCGCCACCCACATGCCGGCGACATAGGCGAGTGGCACGCGCAGCGCCTCGCCATGTTCCCAGGGCAACGGCAAGTGGAAGAAGACGAGTGCGCTCGCCGCCGAGACCGCCAGAATCGCGAGCGGCAGGATCTGGCGGATCGACTGGGTCGTCGCCGACACGATGACCGGCACGATCAGCAGCATGGCGAACGGATTCTGCATACCGCCGGTCAGGAACAGCAGCATGGCGAGCTGCAGGATGTCGTAGCCCAGAAGCGCGACGGCCGCCGTCTCGGTCAGCCGGAAGCTGGCGCGATAGCGCAGGCGCAGGAAGACGTTGAGCCATGCCGAGGCCGCGATCAGCGCCAGGCACAGCGACAGGTAGAAATCGAACGCCAGCAGATAGGCGACGATGAACACAGCCGCCGTCTGCCCGATCACGGCCAGCCAGCGGATGCGGATCAGCGTCTCCAGCCGCAGCGCCGGACCGCCGGGGGAGTGTTTCATGACATTGTCGACCATGGTCTGGCTCCGAAGCAGTGATGGCGCGACTATCGTGCCGGGCGCGCGTTTTGGCAAACCATCGACCGGTCCGCGATAACCCGCAACACGCTAGCCGCGTGGCTTCGCGCGGGTCGTCGGCGCGGCACTTGCCGGGTCTTCCGGCCAGAAATGCTTCGGATAGCGTCCGCGCATCTCGACACGCACATCCCTCCACGATCCCGCCCAGAAGCCCGGCAGGTCGCGCGTGACCTGGATCGGGCGATGCGCCGGCGAGAGCAGTTCCAGCGTCAGCGGAATGGCTCCGCCGGCAATGTTCGGATGCTGCGACAGGCCGTAGAGTTCCTGCACACGCACCGGCAGCACAACGTCGTCGCCTTCATAGCGCAGCGTGATCTTCGAGCCGGCCGGTGTGGTGAAGGTTTCGGGCAGCGCCCGATCGACATCGGCGGCCGATCTGCCGTGCCCGGCCAGCAAATAGTCGAGCCCGGCGACGAGCTTGTCGGCACCGATGTCCGAAAGCGCCGTCGCGCCGGGCAGAAAAGGCGCCAGCCAGTCGTCCAGCTTTTCGGTGAGGTGCGCGTCGGAAGTGTCGGGCCAGTCGTCCGGCGCGTGGGCGTGCAGGAAGCCGATGCGGCGGCGCAGTCCGCCGGCACGCTTGTCCCAGCCAAGTACGTTGATTCCCTTGCGGCGGATTGCTGCCAGCAGGGCATCCTGCGCTTCTGCCGGGCCGGGCGCGACCTGGGAGGCCGTCAGTTCCAGCGCGCCGAGACGTTTGACCTCGCGGGTGCGCACGGCACCCGATCTGTCGTCGAAGAAAGTTTCGCGGCCAGTCCCGACCGCCCCGCCATGCAGCGCCTCGATCTCAGCCTGGTCGATGGCCGCCGCCGAGACGATACGTCCGCTGCCGGCCCGGCCCTGAAGATCGGCGACCACCACGAAAGGCGTGCGCGACAGGTTTTCTGCCTCGTCGATCGCCGCGCGCCTGCCATTGGCAAGCAGGAAACTGCCCTTGCCTTGCGCCTTGGCGATCCGGTCTGGCCAGGCGAGCGACAACAGCGCGCCAGCGGAGAGGTTCTGCGCGGGACCGCGCGGCAATGACGCGACCATGCGCCGGGCGCTCGCCCGCACGGCATCGGCCCGCTGACCTTTCTCGCGGCGGAACCGGTCGAGCCGCGCCGCGAGGTCGGCCGACTGTCCGCCGAGCCCGCGTTCGGAAACCAGCATGGCGAGCATGGCGGCGTCGTCCGCCTGCCCGTGTTCGGCCGCCGCCAGCACCATGCGTGCGTAGCGCGGGCCGAGCGGCATGTCGCGCATCGCCTTGCCGGCTTCGGTGATCCTGCCGGCGGCATCGAGCGCGCCGAGGTTGGCGAGCAGGGCGACGGCCTCTTTCCAGGCGGGTAGCGGCGGCGGATCGAGCCAGCGCAATTGCGATGGATCGGCCGCGCCCCAGGCGGCGAGGTCGAGCGCCAGCGGCGACAGATCGGCCTCAAGGATTTCCGGGCGTCCGGCGTCCGGCAGCGATGCCGTCTGCGGTTCCTGCCACAGCCTTATCGCGATGCCCGGCGCGGTGCGCCCGGCGCGGCCGGCGCGCTGGTCGACCGAGAATTTCGGCGCGCGCACGGTCTCCAGCCGTGTCAGCCCGGTCTGCGGCTCGTAGCGCGGCACGCGCGCAAGGCCGGAATCGATGACGATGGGCACGCCGTCGATGGTGATCGAGGTCTCGGCGATCGCCGTCGCCAGCACGACCTTGCGACGACCCTCTTTCGCCGGCCGGATGGCTTCATCCTGCGCCCTGCCATCGAGCCCGCCATGCAGTGCGTAGAGATCGGTACGGTCGGGCAATTTGCCCTCCAGCCGCTCCGCGGTACGTCGGATCTCGACCTGCCCCGGCAGGAAGGCGAGAATCGATCCGGTTTCCGAACCGAGCGCGGCGAGCACCGCCTTGGACACCGCCTCCTCGACCCGCACGTCCGGACCGCGCGGGCGATAGCGGAACTCGATCGGATAAGCCCGTCCCTTCGAGGACAGGACGGGCGCATTGTCCAGAAAGGCGGACAGGCGGTCGATCTCGAGCGTCGCCGACATGACGAGAATACGCAGATCGGGAAGCAGCGCGGCCTGGATGTCGAGCGCCAGCGCCAGACCGAAATCGCCATCGAGGCTGCGCTCGTGGAATTCGTCGAAGACGATCGCCGATATGCCGGTAAGTTCCGGATCGGCCAGCGCCTGCCGCGTGAACACGCCCTCGGTGACATATTCGACGCGGGTCTTCGCCGAGACTTTCGTTTCGAGCCTGACGCGATAGCCGATGCTTTCGCCGGCCTGTTCGCCGCGCAGCGATGCCACATGGCGGGCGGCCGAACGTGCGGCGATGCGGCGCGGTTCGAGCACGATCACCTTGCCGTCGCACCATGGTTGATCGGCCAGGAAACCCGGCACCAGCGTCGTCTTGCCCGCGCCGGGTTCGGCGGTCAGCACCGCGACGTTGTGCCCTGCAAGGGCCTCGCCCAGTTCAGGCAGGATGTCGGCGACCGGCAGATTGTCTGGTTTGGCCATGGCGCCTAGCCCAGCGTCACGACCGGCCCGCCGGCGGCCTCTGCGTCGGCGGCGTCGTGGGTGACCAGCAGCACTGGCAATTGCCGCTGCCGCGCTTCCTCGAAGACGAAGCTGCGGATTCTGGCGCGCCTCTCCGTGTCGAGCTTGGAGAACGGTTCGTCGAGCAGCAGCGCGCGCGGTTCCGACAGCAGCACGCGCATCAGCGCGGCACGCGCTTTCTGTCCGCCCGAAAGCGTCGCCGGGTCGCGGTCGAAGAAGCCGTCCAGCCCGGCTTCGGCGAGCGCTGCCTCGGCAAACTGCCGACGGTTGCCGCCGGCCGAAGCGCCCGCCCGGATCGCGAAGAGCAGGTTCTCGCCGACACTCATATGCGGAAACAGCATCGGGTCCTGGAACAGCATGGCGGCGCGCCGCAGATTGGCCGGCAGACCGGTCACGTCCTCGCCATCCAGCAGCACGCGACCGCTTGCCTCGAAAACGGGATCGAGAAAGCCTGCAATATAAGCCAGCAGGGTCGATTTGCCCGAACCTGACGGCCCCATCACCGTCAGCACCTCGCCCGGCCCGATCTCCGCCGTCAGCGCGATCAGTTCGCGCCGGCCGAGCCGGATCGAGATGTGGTCGAGTTGTAGGCGGTGCGTCATTGTTGTCCGGCGTCAGGAACTTGCGGCACGCATGTCGCGGCGGCCCGAAAAGACAAGCGCGGGGACCAGCGTGGCGACGAGGAAGCCCAGAAAGGGAAGACCCATCTGGACGAAGGCGAAGACGCCTATTACCCGCCGGTCGCCGCCCGAGGCAAGCGCGACGGCCTCCGTCGTCACCGTCGGCCAGCGCCCGGCGCCGATCAGCAGTGTCGGCAGATACTGTCCGATAGAGACAGCGAAACCGACGGCGGCAGCGACCAGAACCGGTGCCAGCGCCATCGGCGCGCGAATGCGCCAGAAGACAAGATTGTCCGAAGCGCCCATCGAGCGTGCGGCGCGGGCATAGCGCGGATCGGCGGCATGCCACGGTTCGCTCAGCGACAGCATGACATAGGGCAGCACGAAGACGAGATGGGCCAGCACCAGCGCGCCGAAGCTTGCGCCGAATCCCGCCCACAGAAACGACAATTGCAGACCGAAAACGAACGAGGCCTGCGGCACGAGCAGCGGCAGGTAGAGGATCAGCAGCGCGCGGCCCCGGACCCGGGCGCCGGTGCGCGTCTCGAATTCCAGACAGGCCAACGTGATGCCGACGGCGAGGAGCGTTGCGGCAAGGCCGACGGCAACCGTGATCGCAAGCGGCCGGCCGAGTGCCGGCATCTGGTGCGCCCAGGTCGAGAGGCTCAGGCTTTGCGGCAGCGCATCGGGAAAGGCCCAGTAGCCGGCGAGCGACCACAGCGCCAGCAGGCCCAGCCCGCCGAAGACGGCGATTGCCGCCAGCAGGACCGCGCCGGCCGAGGCGAGCCTTGCCGGCCGCTCGCGCACGAAACGCTGTCCAGAGACGGCAAGCCTTCGCTGAAAGGCGGCGGCGAGGCGTTCGCCCGCGATCCAGAGCAGGAGGGCGCAGATCGTCACCGCCAGTTGCAGGATCGCGCCGGCCGAGGCGACGAAGCGCATCGAAAGGTCGGGGTCGTTCATCCAGGAGACGAGCCGCACGGCGAGCGGTGCGGGCTGGGTCGGACCCAGAATCACGGCGACATCCACGACCGAGCTCGAATAGGCGATGACGGCGAAGACGGCGAGACGGATTTGCGGATAGAGCTGCGGCCAGACAACATGGAGGAAGCCGGCCATGCGACCGTAACCGAGGCTTGTCGCGGTCGCCGCGTGCTCGCGCGGGCGGGTCTGCGGCAGGGCGGCCAGCGCGATCAGGAACAGGAACGGCATCTCCTTGACGATCAGCCCGGCCATCATGGTCAGGCCGAAGCCGTCATGCACGATCAGCCAGTCGGGCGGTCGCGTGAATCCGGTCAGTTCGGGCGAGATGAGACGCATCAGCCAGCCCGACGGCGCCAGCAGGAAGGCGAGCCCGAACGCCGCCGCCGCATGCGGCACCGAGAGAAGTGGCGAGACCAGATGCTGGATCGAGCGGAACAGCCGCGTCTGCGACCAGCCGGCCATGAAGGCCGCCACGGCGCCGAGCGCGATCGCTGGTGTGACGAGCCCGGTGGCCAGGCTGATCGCGACCGAACGTCCAAGGCCGGGCATCGCGAACAGGTCGCGCCAGGGCTGCAGCGTGAAGGTTTCGCCGCCGAGCACGGGAAAATAGCCGAAGGCCGGCAGCGCGGTCGCCAGCAGGCCGATCAGGATCGGTCCGGCGAGAATGAGGATCGCCGCGGTCGGCGCAAGGGCTAGCATGGGCGATCGGACGCCATGAATGCCATGAATGAAAGTTGACCGCGCCGCTGGTCACTGTTCTGGCGAAGGAACGAATAAGCGCCGAAACTTGCAATTGATCCCCCTCCCCCTTCAGGGGAGGGGTCAGGGGTGGGGGTCGCGAGCAAAAGCGAATTGGTGAAGGTTGATTGCGCGCGCTGGCCATCCCCACCGGCTCTGCTGCGCCCTTCGGCATGCTCAGGGCTTGCAATCGCCCGCCTCCCCTCAAGGGGGAGGCTGGATACGGGCCAATCCGCCGGTATCCATGCGTTCCGATGGTGAGGAGAAGGAATGGCGGGAATGGCCATTCGGCCAGCCCCTAATTCGCCACGCCGTAGCGCTTGGCCCATTCGGTCTCCAGCCGCGTCATCCAGCTCGCATGCGGCTCTGGCAGCGCCGTGCCCAGTTCGTCCGGCTTGAGCGTCGCGATGCCGAGATCGAGCGCGTCGAATTTCGCGCGGATGTCCTCCGGCAGGCTCTGCATGTCGAGCATGGTCGGGTCGCCCCAGACTGCCGGATCCTGCTTGCGGAGCTGGGCTTCCGGCGACATCAGGAAATTGGCGACGACCAGCGCGCCTTCCTTCGCCGCGGCGTTGTAGGGGATGGCGACGAAATGGGTGTTGGCGAGCGTGCCGCCGGAAAAGACGAAGGAACGCACCGTGTCGGGCAGATCGTTGTTGGCGATGGCGTTCGAGGCCTCGGCCGGCGAGAAGGCGAAGGCGATGTCGATCTCGTTGTCGGCGAGCAATTGCCGCAGCGCTTCCTTGTTCTTCGGGAAGGTCCGCCCGCCGCGCCACAGATTGGGCTGCATCCGGTCGAGCGCTTCAAACAGTGGCTCGGTCACCTGCTCGAACTCGGCCACGACGACGGGTGCCTGCAGGACGGAGGAGTTCTCCACCATCTCGATCAGCGCCTGCTTCAGGAAGGACGAGCCGATGAAATCGGGCGGTGCTGGATAGGTGAACCGGCCGGGAAAGGCCTCCGTCCAGTCGACCAGGTCGGCGAAGGAATCGGGCATTTCTCCGGTCTCGGCGTCGCGTGCCGAGTCGTGGAAGAAGACCAGCTTGGCCATGCCCCAGGGCGCTTCCTGCCCGTCGGTCGGCACGGTGAAATCGGTCAGCACGGTCGGCTTGGTCCGCCAGTCGACATGGCGCCAGTTCGGCAGCCTGTCGGCCCAGCCCGGCGCGAGCAGCAGATCCTGCCGCTTCATCGCGGCGAAGTTCTCGCCATTGATCCAGATGAGATCGATCGATCCGTTGTTGTCCCGGCCGGCCGCCTTCTCGGCCACCACCTTGGCGACGGCGTTGGCCGTGTCGTCGAGCTTGACGTGGATGAGGCGCACGCCGAAGCGCGCCTCGACCGTCTCGCCGGCCCAGGCGAGGTAGTCGTTGATGTTCTGCGCGCCGCCCCAGGCGTTGAAATAGACCGTCTGGCCGCGCGCCGACGCCTCGATCTTCGACCAGTCGCTGAGATTGGTGGCGACGTCGGCGGAAAGATCGTTCGCGCGCACGCCTGGCAGACCGGCGATCAGGAAGAAGAGCGTCGCGAAGAGGAGGGAGACGAGATGGCGCATGGTGCAGTCCTTCGGTATCGGCCGCCGGGATGGGCCGGCGATCTGGCGCCGGCTCTCCCCCTGTTGGCTATTGGCCGGCCCGAACACGGTCAAAACACGTCTGCGTGACGCCGGTGTCGGGCCGCCGCCTGGCGGTCGTCCTCACGCGGATGCGGTCAGACGGTTGCCATGTCGACGGCGACGCGGCCGCGCACCTTGCCCTCGGTGATCGCCTGCGCCGTCTCGATGATCCCGTCGAAGGTGATCACGCTGGTGATCGCCTCGAGCTTCTCCTTGTCGAGATCGGTGACGATGCGCTTCCACGCTTCCATGCGGCGTGCCTTCGGCGCCATGACGGAATCGACGCCGAGCAGCGCAACGCCGCGCAGGATGAAGGGCATCACGGTGGACGGCAGGTCGAAGCCCTGCGCCAGGCCGCAGGCGGCGACCGCCCCGCCATAGTTGGTCTGGGCCAGTACGTTGGCGAGCGTGTGGCTGCCAACGGCATCGACGCCGCCCGCCCAGCGCTCCTTGCCAAGCGGCCGTCCCGGCTCGGAGAGTTCGGCCCGGTCGATGATCTCGGCCGCGCCCAGTTCCTTCAGGAAACCGGCCTCGTCCGGCCGCCCGGTCGAGGCGATGACGTGATGGCCGAGCTTCGAAAGGATCGCGATCGCAATCGACCCGACGCCGCCATTGGCGCCGGTCACGACGATCGGGCCGTCGCCGGGCCTGATGCCGTAGCGCTCGAGCGCCATGACGCACAGCATCGCCGTATAGCCCGCCGTGCCGATGCCCATGGCCTGGATCGGAGACAGACCGTCCGGCAGCGGGATCAACCAGTCGGCTTTCAGCCGCGCCATGCCGGCATAGGCGCCCCAGTGCGTTTCGCCGACGCCCCAGCCATTGAGCAGCACCCGGTCGCCCGGCTTGAATTCGCCGCTTTCCGACTTGGTGACGGTGCCGACGAGGTCGATGCCCGGCACCATCGGCCAGTGGCGCACGACCGGGCTCTTGCCGGTGATCGCCAGCCCGTCCTTGTAGTTGACCGTGGTCGCCTCGACGCGAACCGTCACGTCACCGTCCATCAGGTCGGTTTCGGTGAGCTCCACGATATCGACGCTCTGCTTTTTGTCCTCGTCTCGCGAGACAAGAATGGCCCGGAAGGTGTCACTCATCGTTTTTTTCTCCGTTCTGTGGGTTTGCTGTTTCGGTGGTCGCCCCTTTGCGTGTGTCCGCCGACCGCAATTCGACAAGTTCGTCGAACAGGATCAGCACCGCGCCCACCGAAATGAGGGAATCGGCCAGATTGAACACGGCGAAGGACCAGTTGCCGACATGAAACAGCACGAAATCAATCACATGGCCATGCACGATCCGGTCGACCAGATTGCCGAGCGCGCCGCCGAGCACGAGCGCGAAGCCAAGCCGCGCCCATAACCGGCTGATATGCGCCTGGCGCCAGAGCCAGATCACGAAAGCCATGATGACGAGCGTCAGCGCGATCAGCGCCTTGTCGCCGAGCGAGGAAAACAGGGAAAACGCGATGCCCTGATTATAGGTACGAAACAGCGACAGGAAGGGCAGGACCGGCACGGCCTGGTGAAACGGCAGGAACGCCTCGACCAGCTCCTTTGATACCTGGTCGGCGACGAGCAGGATCAACACCAGAAGCGCGCCGAACCGGTTGCTCATGCGCCGTTGTCCGCATCTGCGTCGGGCATGGTCAGGGCATTGCGCCGGATCTCGAAGGCCATGATGCCGGTCGAGACCGCCAGATTGAGCGAATCGGCCTGCCCCGCCATCGGGATCAGGCAGAGCTGGTCGCAGGTCGCGGCGAGCGTTTCGGGCAGGCCCTGCTGTTCATTGCCCATCAGCAACAGGACCGGCCCCTTTCCGTAGTCGACGGTGCGATAGTCGACCGCGCCCTTCAGATGCGTACCGACGACCATGCCCGGCCAGGCCGCGCGCAAGTCGAGGAACTCGGCCTCGCCCATGCGGACCATCGGCACGTGGAAGATCGAGCCCATGGTGGCGCGCACCGCTTCCAGCGAGAAGGGATCGGTCGTCTCACCGACCAGCATGACGCCCGCCGCGCCGACGGCATCGGCAGTGCGCACGATGGTGCCGAGATTGCCGGGGTCGCGCACCCGGTCGAGCGCAATCCATAACTGGCCGTCCGCCGGGGCGATTGCTGCCGGCTTCAGCCAGCGCTGCGAGAACACGCCGACCGCCATTTGCGGATTGTCGCGCCGCGTGATCGCCGAAAGCACCTTGTCGCTCGCCTCGATGATCATCGCGCCGCGCGCGCGAGCCTTCGCCGCGACGGCTTGCAGCCTGGCATTGTCGCCGGCGTTTTTCGAAAATGCCAGCATGTGCACCGGCCAGTCGCCGTCGAGCGCATCGGTGACGAGCTTCAGCCCCTCGGCCAGGAAATGCCCGGTCTCGTCGCGCACCTTCTTCATGGCGAGCGCGCGCATCTGCTTGATCAGCGGGTTGGAAACCGCCGTGATCTCGCGCACCTGTCCCGGCCTGACGGCTTCATTGCTCATGACGCGCTTTGCCTCATCGCGCCACCCATCGGCTGAACAGCGAAGTCGAAAGTGTCCGGTCGCTGTCCTCGGTTCGGATGACGAGTTCGCCTGACTCGAGCCGGCCGCCAAGATCGCCGAACACTTCCTGCATCAGTTCGTCGAGCGCGAAGAACGAGGCGCGGATCGAATAGGCGGTGAGCACCACGAAGAGCGGTTTGTCGCTGACCAGTTCGCGCACGACATCCATCATGTGCGGCAATTGTTCGAACAATTGCCAGACTTCGCCCTTCGGACCTCGTCCGTATTTTGGCGGGTCGAGCAGGATCGCGTCGTAGCGGTTCTCCCGCCGGATTTCGCGCTCGCAGAATTTCACCGCATCGTCACAGATCCAGCGGATCGGCTTCTCGGAAAGCCGTGCCATCTCCTGGTTCTCGCGCGCCCAGCCGATCGCCTTCTTCGAGGCGTCGACATGGGTGACATGGGCGCCCGCCCGCGCGGCCACCAGGCTGGCCAGCCCGGTATAGCCGAAAAGATTGAGCAGTCTCGGCTGGCGCCCCGCCTTCGCCGCCGCGCCGATCTGCTCCTCGATGAAGCGCCAGTGCGCCGCCTGTTCGGGAAAGACGCCGACATGGCGAAACGAGGTGAAGCGCCCGAGATAGGAAAGCCCCTGCCAGGAGAGCGGCCAGGTCTCGCCCAGGGGTTGTTTGGGGTAGCGCCACCGGCCCTGACCTTCTTCGTCGGTGTCGCCGGTGAACACGGCATCGGCGTTGCGCCATGCCTTGTCGTCCAGCGCCTTCTGCCAGAAGGCCTGCCCCTCTGGCCGATCGATCACGAGGGGGCCGTAGCGTTCCAGCTTGCGCCCGTCGCCGCTGTCGAGCAGCGCGTAATCGCCATCCGCCGCCGTCTCGAGGATCAGCGGTACCGTGCCGGCGAGCCTTTGCCGCGCCGGTGGGCGGCGCGCTGGCAGATCGGGCTGTTTGCGGGCGGAGTCGTTCATCGCTGCGACGCATCGCAAAAAGGAAGGCCGGTGCGCAAGTTTATTTTCGCTCGCAGCAGCCTCGCTGCGCTCGGCGGCTCCACGGAGGCGGCCTGACCGGCCGGCAGGCTCTTCGCCTGCTTTCACATTTCGGCTCGGGAATTTCCTTCGGTATCCAGCTGGGCCAGCAAATCCGCACGTGTCGTCTCGTCGACGAACGCCGCCTCGATCGCCGTGCGCGTGAAGCCGACAAGGGCCGCGGCGTCATAACCCCAGACCTCGTGGGCCGTCTCGTATTCGCGCGCGATCGAGGTGTGGAAATGCGGCGGATCGTCCGAACTGAGCGTCACGCGGCAGCCCGCTTTTTCGAGGAGCGGGAAAGGATGGGAGGCGAAATCGGGATAGACCCCGATGGCGATGTTCGAGCCGGGACAGGTCTCCAGCACGATACCCTCCTCGACGAGGCGTTCGACCAGCGCCTCGTCCTCGATGGCACGAACGCCATGGCCGAGGCGCGTCGGGCGCAGATGGTCGAGCGCATCGCGCACGCTCTGCGCGCCCACCAGTTCGCCGGCATGGACCGTGATGCCGAGCCCGGCCTCCCGGGCCAGATCGAAGGCCGGAGCAAAATCACGCGGATGATGCATGCGTTCGTCGCCTGCCATGCCGAAGCCGGTGATCATCGGATGGCGGTTGGCGACGACCCATTCGGCCGTTGCGCGAACCGCTTCGGGGCCTTCATGGCGCAGGCCGGTGGCGATCATGCGCGCCTCGATGCCGGTCTGTGCCTTTGCCCGCGTGATGCCCTCGGCCAGCCCCTCGACATAGTCGGCCGGGTCGAGCCCGGCATGTCTGGCATGGTCGGTCGAGATGAAGAACTCCGAATAGATCGCACCATCCTGCGAAAGCGAGGTCAGATAATTCTCGGCGAGCAGGGCGTAATCCTCGCGCGAGCGGAACAGCGAGGCGGCGGTGTCGTAGGCCGTGAGGAAGGAGGTGAAATCGTGCCAGACATAGGCGCCGTCGCGGATGCAGTGCGAAACGTCGGCGCCGTATTTGGAGGCTTGCCGCAGCACCAGTTCGGGATGGGCCGCGCCCTCGATATGGCAATGTATCTCGGCCTTGGGGGTCTCCATCTTGGGCGCCGGAACCGATCTCGCGTCCGCCATGGTCATGCCTTCAGGAAGGAGCGGCCGACGCGGCCCGGTTCAAGACCTAGATGCTCGGCGACCGTCTCGCCGATATCGCTGAACGTGTCGCGACGCCCGGCGAAGCGCGGTGCGATGCCGGGGCCGAAGATCAGCGCCGGCACCTGCTCGCGGGTGTGGTCGGTGCCCTTCCAGGTCGGATCGTTGCCATGGTCGGCCGTGACGACAACAAGGTCGCCCGGTTTGAGCCGGTCCCGCAGCCGGGGCAGGTCGCGGTCGAAGGCCTCTAGCGCATGCGCATAGCCGGGCACGTCGCGACGATGGCCGTAGAGCTGGTCGAAATCGACCAGGTTGACGAAGACGAGCGCCCCGTCAGGCGCACCATCGACGGCCTTTAGTGTCTCGGCGAACAACGCGTCATTGCCATGCGCCTTCACCACCTTCGTCGTGCCGCAATGGGCGAAGATGTCGTCGATCTTGCCGATGGCGACCACCTCGCGCCCGGCCTTGCTCGCCCGGTCGAGCAGGGTCGGTTCGGGCGGTGGCACGGCATAGTCCTTGCGGTTGCCGGTCCGCTCGAAATCCGCCGCCGTCTCGCCGAGGAACGGCCGCGCGATGACCCGGCCGATATTGTACGGATCGACCAGCCGGCGCACGATGACGCACAGTTCGTAGAGCCGCTCCAGCCCGAAATGCTCCTCATGGGCAGCGATTTGCAGCACGGAATCGGCCGAGGTGTAGCAGATCGGCTTGCCGGTCCTGACACTCTCCTCGCCGAACTGCTCGATGACGACCGTGCCGGATTCATGCTTGTTGGCGAGGATGCCGGGCAGCTTGCCCTTGCGGATGATCGCCTCGGTCAGTTCGGGTGGAAAGGCCGGCTGCGTATCAGGAAAATAGCCCCAGTCGAAAGTCACCGGCACGCCGGCAATCTCCCAATGACCCGATGGCGTGTCCTTGCCCTGCGAGGTTTCGATGGCATGCGCGCAGATGCCGGCAAGTTCCGGATCGTGATCGAAGCCGGCCGGCAGGACACCGGTCGCGCCCTGCGCGGCAAGTCCCAGGCCGAGCCTTTCCATGTTGGGCAGGCTCAGCGGACCTGCGCGCAGGCCCTCGCGGTCGCCGCCGCCGGCCATGCAGGCCTCCGCGATATGGCCCAGCGTGGCCGCGCCCTCGTCGCCATATTTGGCGGCATCGGGCGCGCCGCCGATGCCGACGGAATCGAGGACGACGATAAAGGCTCTTGGCATGGCATTCTCGTTGCGGCTGATCCGCATTTCGGTCAAACGGGAGGCGCAACATAGCAGAACCGTTCCGTCGTGCCACGCCTGTCCGGTTCATCGAGCCGGGCGAAATTCACGGGCGTGGCGGAAACGTCTATGGTGCGAATCACTCCGGTGCGGCCGGCGTCTTGCGGGACGCGGTCTGGCTGAACCGGCATTTTGGATTTGATCGATCCGCGTTCCGGTGGCCCCACCCGGAACCGGCCTGATCTGGTGGAGACCGCGTCGCGCATGATTCGCCGAGTTCTTGTCGCCTGCCTGTTCGGCCTCATCTCGCTCACCGCTGCTGGCGTGGCCGTGGCGGACTGGCGCGAGGATATCGGCGCGTTTCGCATCGGTATTCTGGCGCATGGCGATTCGCGCACCGCCGTGGCGCAGGCCGAGCCGTTTCGGCTCGCCGTGGAGGAAAAGCTCGGCATCTCGGTAGAAATCTTCGCCGCGCGCGATTATGCGGCGCTGATCGACGCTGCCGCCTCGTCGCGCATCGAATACGCGGTGATGTCGGCGACCGCCTATGCGATCGCCTGGAACCGCTGCGAATGCATCGAGCCGCTGGCGATCGCCCGTTCGGGCGACGGCACCGATGCCATCCACGAAGTCGTCGTCACGCGTCAGGATGGCCCCGCATCGCTGTCGGGACTGAAGGGGCGGCGCCTTGCGGCAACGGCGGCCCAGGCCTTCGGCGGTCTCGACATTGCGATGCGCCAGATGCGTCGCGAGGGCTTCGATCCGTCCGATGAGGCGACGCTCGCCCGACATTCGACCGGCGAACGGGCGATCACGGCGCTGCGCGAGGGCGAAGCGGATGCGCTGATCGGCTGGAGCACGATGACCGGCGATCCCGCCGAGGGCTACAGCCAGGGTTCGCTGCGCCGCCTTGGCGAACTGGAAGGCGACACGACCGGTTATCGCATCGTCTGGCAGTCCGTCGCCATTCCCAACCGTGTCCATGCCGCCCGCCGCAACCTGCCCGGCGAGGCGCGCACGCGGCTGCGCGAATTGCTGTCCTCGCTGTTCGATGCCGATCCCGTAGCCTACGACGCCATCGAACCGGTCTACGGCGGCGGCTTCGTGCCCGCCCGGCAGGGCCAGTTCAGCCCGCTGGCCGAACTGCTGGGGCGGCCCGACAGTGATGCCGGCGGGGCCGGCGCCGCTGACGACGCGAACGATGTCGGCGAAACGGGCGCGATCGCGCCGGCGCCCCAGGATGGCAACGCCGCAGCGGCTGGGGACGCGCAGGGCGCAAACGAAGAAGCGCCCGATACGGGCGCTTCAGAACAGTCGGATAATGGCGGCACGACTGCCGGGAATGGCGGGTAGGCCGACCACCCGCCCCGCCGATCGTGCTTCATCGAACCGGATCAGCTTGAGGTGAGCTGGACGCAGGAACCGACCCGTGGACGCAGGAAGATTTCGTCGCGCATCTGGATCGGCGTGCGCGAGAAATAGACGCCCTCGGCCTCCGAATAATGCGCCCAGCCGAACGACGGCGTGTAGGTCGTCGAAACCACCGCGGCGACGAGGCAGGTCCCGTCCTTCTTGATCTTGGCGGGAACGTCGTAGGCAACGCCGCTGAGCGTCTCGCAGCCCAGATTGATCTTGCAGCGCCACTCGCCTTTTGCCGTGCCGCTTTCGATGTCGATACCGGTGATGACGATCTCGACGTTCTCCTTGTACGGGTACATGATCTTCGCCGAGATATCCATGATGTTCTCGACGTCACCATAGCTCAGCTTCTGGCTCTGCGTGATCAGGTCGCCCACGGCGCTCGACACGCGCGACAGCTTACGGTCGGTCGAAATGCCGGCCGACAATTCGATCGTACCCACGAAAAGCAGGATCATGATCGGCGCGATGAAGGCGAATTCCACCGCCGCCACGCCGCCCCGGTCGCGGCCGAACCGCGAGAGGGTGGAGGCGGCGCGTTCGCGCAGCGTTTTCAGGACGGCTCCGGCTTTCATGATCGTTTCATCCCCTGGGAAGCTTGCTCGCTTGGAGGTTTCCGGCGTTTTGTGATCGAGCATCATCGTCGGCCTAGCTGCACGAACCGGACTGCGCCGGATAGGGCTCGGTGCGGAACACCGCGATGGCGTTCAAGAGCGCGTTGCCGCTGTTGAGATTGGACACATGCGCCGCGACGTAATTGGTGAAGATCGGCCACTCATAGGTCACGGTCACCATGGCGATCTGCTCCGGGCAGGGCGCGGTGAAGCTGTAATCCGAGGTGTTGAGCGCGCCGCCCTCCGGCTCCGGGGGGTCGTCCAGTTCGTCGAAGGTCGCCGCCACCTTGAGGTCGACCTTGACCTCGTCGCAGTCGAACAGCAGCGAGGTCGCCGTGCAGATCTCGGCCTTGAATTCGGATTCGGTCATGGTGTCGTCGAGCTGGCCGGTGCGGATCTTGCGGCCGACATCGTCGACGGCGCTTTCCAGCATCTGCCCGGCGAAGAACAGCAGCGAGCATTCGATGATGCCGAACAGCAGCAGGAAGAACGGAAACGCCAGCATGGCGAATTCCACGGCCGTGGTGCCTTCCCGGTCCCCGTTGAATCGACGGACGATTTTCGGCGCGCGCAGATAGCGCAGCAGCCCCTTGCGATCGACCTGATCAGTCTTTGTCATTGCTTCCACCCGAGCGAACCAGTTCGCATGGATGCAAGCATTAACAGAAGCCGATTGAGGCTCCGTTTTCTACTTGACTAAAATCGGACAGGTCGCGTTGGCGAAGCGTTAACCACGGTTCGCGCCGGGCCCGTTCCAGGGCCCTTCATTGCGGGCCTTACTGCTGGGTACCCGACAGGGAAAGCTCGTTGCGCGCCTTGATCTGCTCATTGGCGTAGGCGAAGCTTTCGGAGTTGTCGCCAATGGTCAGCGTCGGCTCGCAAATCGGCGCGCAGGCCAGCGTTTCGCGGCTCGAACGGCGATAGATGCGCACCGTATTGGTCTCGTGACCGCGCACCACCAGTGTCTGGTCGACGATCGGATCGCCGGCCGCATCCAGGATGATCAGGTTGGTGACGCCGAAGGATCGCCCTGTCAGCACCAGGGTCAATTCATCCTCGATGGTCGCATCCGCAATCGACGGATTGCCGACGATGACGGTGGCCGCCGGGCGCGACACGCGGAAGACGCGGGCACGGTCGACCGTCACGATCACCGGCTGTCCGGCCTCGGCCGCGCCGATGCCGGTAGAGTTGCCCTTGTCCATGGATACCTTGTCGACCGGCATTGCCTCCATGGCCTGCGCCGGCTGTTCCGCCGCCGCTTCGCCGGATTCAGCTGCCTGCACCGAAAGGGCGGGCAGGGCCACTGCCAGGGTCGCAACCAGGCTTTTCCATCCGTTCATGACATGCTCCGCCATCGCATTACCGGTCGGGGCCAGCCATACCGTGGCCGACCCGATTCACCGCCGATCATCGACAATCTTGGTGAAGGAAAGGTAAACGCGCCGCCTGTTGGCCCGCAGCGGGTCGTAGGTCGGGCGTTACCGTAAGGTCATGCAAAAACTGGCGTTTTCCGTGGGCTTTCCCGGTCGCGGGACGCCTCGACCGACGGTGGGCGCGCGATGGTTCAAATGCCGGCTTTCCTCTTAAAGTTTCGCCAACCGTGTCTGTTAAGACGCCTTAAATACGCGATCGCTAATTTGCGGCTCACGGACGACGCAACAACAAGGTCCGCAATAAAGGAAGCCGAAACGGCTTCAAGGAGCAAAGCATATGAAACTCGTTACCCGTTTCCTCAAGAATGATTCCGGTGCCACGGCCATCGAATATGGCCTGATCGCAGCGCTGATCTCCGTCGCCATCATCGGCGGCGCCTCGGCCGTCGGCGGTGGCATCAACAACACCTTCGGCAACATCTCGGCCAAGCTGCCGGGTGCCTCGTCCTAATCCGGGGACGAAGCCGAAAACGACAAGGCCGCCTCCCGAAAAGGTGGGCGGCCTTTGCCTTGCCGCCGCGACGGCCTGCCGGATCAGGCGCGTGAAATACGGTGGCATTACCTGACGGAACAATTGGTCACTGCTTGTTTACCACGTTTGGACGAAACGCCTTGCCGGCGTGACACGCCTCCCGCGGTTAACCTGTTTGAAAGCGGTTGTTCCTATCGTCGCACTTGCTACTTGGGGGCCGACCCGAGAGCGATCGAAACAAGAGCCCTAGTGAGCTTAAGGAGCACATCTCATGAAACTCGTAGCCCGTTTCTTCAAGAACGAATCCGGTGCAACCGCCATTGAATACGGCCTGATTGCCGCGCTGATCTCCGTCGCCATCATCGGCGGTGCATCTGCTGTCGGTGGCGGTGTCAACAACACCTTCGGCAACATCTCTGCCAAGCTGCCCGGCGCCTCTTCGTAATCGAAGACACAAGAATTCAGTTAGCGGCCGTCCGCGGAAAAGCGGGCGGCCGCTGCCTTTTTGAAAAGCCGTCGGAACATCGGCACGCGACGCCTGTATTAACCAAATATGAAGGCGGTGCCCCTAGCGTGGACGGCATTGTCTTTTCGCGTGCAGGATCAAAGAGGACGCACGATGCTGGACACAGCGCTGGTATTGTTCTTTCCCTTCTTCATGGCGTTCGCGGGCGCTTCGGATCTCGTCTCCATGACGATCTCCAACAAGATCTCGCTGGTGCTCATGGCGGGCTTCATGATCCTCGCCTTCCTGATCGGCATGCCCTGGGCCGCGATCGCCTGGCACTGGGCGATCTTCGGTGTCGTGCTGCTCGTCGGCTTCTCACTCTTCGCGCTGGGCGCGATCGGTGGCGGCGACGCCAAGCTGGCGGCCTCGACCGCGCTCTGGCTCGGCTGGGAACATTCGATGAGCTACTTCGTCATCGCCGCCTTCCTGGGCGGTCTGCTGACGCTGCTCATCCTGCGCCTTCGCGCCTTGCCCCTGCCGGACAGGGTCTCCAATGTCGGCTGGATCGCCAGGCTCTACCGGGCCGATGAAGGCATTCCCTACGGCATCGCGCTGGCGGCCGCGGCGATCATGGTTTATCCTCAGACGCCCTGGATGCAGCACGTCTTCGCCACGGTGAATCCGTTCGGCTGACCCCCGAGGGCCGTTCGGTCGATATGCCGGGGCCGGTGGGTCCCGCGCCCCATACCAGAGAAAACGCCTGCTGCCTGCATGCGCCCGCCCCATCGGGCCTGTTTGGCGTCAGTATGCCGCTGTGACGGGTTCATCGGTGCAAAAAATCGGCCGTTCACAGGCCGTTAACTAAAAATCTCAGCGTATCATTAACCATAAGTACACCATTGCCTGACCATTCTCCGCGACAGGATCGACCAGAACCGGTCCGTGTCGAGGTGATGTGATGAAGGCAGCGCGTTTGGTAGTCATGGGTACCGCTCTGGTGGCGGCGGGTGGGGCGGCATTTCTTGCGCTCAACCTGATCAGCCGCGAGCCGGAGAAGCAGATCGTGGAGGTCAGCGGACCGACGATCGAGCTCGAGCAGGTACTCGTCGCGGACCAGGACATCGCGATCGGGACCGCCATCAAGCCGGACATGCTGCGCTGGCAGGACTGGCCGCGCGACGCGGTCGCCAAGGGCTTCATGACCCGTTCGGACAATGACAAGGCCAGGGAGGAAATGGACGGCGCGATCGCGCGCGGTGCCTTCTTCGCCGGCGAGCCGCTGCGCGAGGGCAAGCTCGTGCGCTCCGACCGTGGTTACATGTCGGCGATCCTGCCTTCGGGCCAGCGCGCCATCGCCACCACCATTTCGACGGAGACCTCGGCCGGCGGCTTCATCCTGCCCAACGACCGGGTCGATGTCATCATGACCCGCCGCCAGCAGGACGGCGCCGCCAACGAATTCATTACCGAGACCATTCTGGGCAATGTGCGGGTTCTCGCCATCGACCAGACGATCGAGGAGAAGGACGGCGAGTCGGTCAAGGTCGGCGAGACCGCGACCCTGCAGCTCACGCCCAAGCAGGCGGAAGTGCTGATCGTCGCCCAGCAGATGGCCGACCGGCTCTCCCTTTCGCTGCGTTCGCTCGAGGATTCCAAGAGCGACGAGACCACTGCCGCCTATCACCTGCTCACGGGTGAACGTGGCGCCGGCACCGTGCGCGTGATCCGCTACGGCACCATCAAGGACGTACCGACCGGCACCGGCGGTGCGGTGGGGGACAAGTGACATGAAAAGCCATCAGCCCGGAAGCCACCCGTCCAGCGGCAAGAAGGAAGGTTCGAAAGCAATGCGTTTCTTGACGATGGCAGCCGTCCTGGCCCTTTCGATTGCGGGCGCCGGTCTTGGCCAGTTCGCCACGGCGACGCCGGCTCAGGCTGCCGCGTCCGGGGATCATCTGCGGCTCAATTCGAGTTCGATCGGCACGACCAGGCGCATCAAGGTCGGCCTCAACAAGTCGATCGTCGTCGACCTGCCGGGCGATGCCCATGACATTCTGGTGGCCAATCCCGACGTCGCCGACGCGGTGACGCGAACCTCGCGGCGCATCTACATCTTCGCCAAGATGGTCGGCGAGACGAACATCTTCATCTTCGACGCGGCGGGCCGGCAATTGCTCAGCGTCGATCTGGTGATCGAGCGCGACATCAAGGGCCTTGAAGGCTACATCGAGAAATACGTTCCGGGCTCCGACGTCACCGTCGAGATGATCAACGACAACGTCATCCTGACCGGCACCGTGCCCACGCCCCAGGCCTCGGCGCGCGCCGCGCAGCTCGCCCGCATCTTCGTCACGGGCGGCGAGGCGACGACCAATAATTACAACAACAACTCCAACGTTCAGGGCGGCTCCGGCACGACCATCGTCTTCGGCGACGATGAGGATCGCCAGGAGAGCCAGATCGTCAACCTGTTGCAGATCGACGGCGAGGACCAGGTGCACCTGAAGGTCACCATCGCCGAAATCCAGCGCACCGTCGTCAAGCAGCTCGGCATCGACCTGACGGCTGCCGGCAGCATCGGCGGAGTTGCCTTCAACCTGTTTACCGACAACCCGTTCCTGCTCGGCAAGAACCTGTCGAATTCCTGGGCCCGTCTGAACAAGACCCATGGCGGCAACTCGATTACCACCATCCTGAACGCGCTCGACAGCGCCGGCGTCATGCGCACGCTGGCCGAACCGACCCTGACGGCCATTTCCGGCGAGACCGCCTCGTTCAAGGTCGGTGGCGAGTACAATGTCTCCGACGGCAAGGAAGAGGACGACGGCAACGTCACCTACAACGTCAAGACCATCGAATACGGTGTCGGTTTGACCTTCACCCCAGTGGTCCTTTCGCCGGGTCGCATCAGCCTGAAACTGCGCACCGAGGTCTCCGAGCCGACCTCGGAGGGAACCTATATCAGCCCGCGCATCAACGCGCCCGCCGCCGGCGCGCCCGGCATCCGCCGGCGCGAGGCCGAGACGACGGTCGAGCTGCCTTCGGGCGGGTCGATGGTGATCGCCGGCCTGCTCAAGGACGATGTCCGCCAGACCGCCCAGGGTTTCCCGGGTCTGCGCAAGATCCCGATCCTCGGCACGCTGTTCCGCAGCCGCGAATTCGAGCGCTACGAATCCGAACTCGTCGTCATCGTCACGCCCTATCTGGTGCGCCCGACCGCGCGGCAGGACCTGGCGCGCCCCGACGACAATTTCCAGCCGGCGAGCGACGCGGCCAGCATCTTCCTTGGCCAGGTCAACCGCATCTACGGAACCGTGCAGGGCGAGGCGCCGTCCGGCCGCTATCACGGCAATCCCGGCTTTATCTACAAGTGAGCGAACGGGTCGAACTGGAGCACAAGATCATGGCTTTCACCCACAAAAGAACCGGCCCCGGCTCTGCATCCCGGTCATCCGCGCCACGCACGGCGCGACACCTACTGGCCGCGGTCCTGATCGCGTCTGGCGGTCTTGTCACCGGCTGTGCCGCGCCCGGCAGCGACACCATGGTGACTGGCTCGGTCGGCAACGACTACCGCACCCGACACCCGATCGTGGTGTCGCAAAGCGAGACCGCCGAGGACATCGTCGTGTCCGACAATGCCCGCAAGCTGTCGCAGCGCGATCGCGACCTGGCGATCGATTTTGCCCGCCGCTTCCGGCGCTCCGGCGCTTCTTCGCTGGCGATCATGATCCCGTCGGGCTCGCGCAACGAGGCTGCTGCGCGGCGCCTCGCGCACCAGGTTACCGGCGTCCTGCAGGGCAAGGGTGTCCGGGAAGGTCAGATTTACGTCCACCACTACCAGGCATCGGGCTACGGCGAATCGGCGACGTTGCGCCTGGTCTTCGCCGACATCAGGGCCAGCGTGCCCAGCGAGTGCGGTCAGTGGGACGAGGACATCATCGAGACGTCCGAGAACCGGAACTACCATAATTTCGGATGCGCCACGCAGAAGAACCTCGCGGCGATGGTCGCCAATCCGGCCGACCTGCTCGGGCCGCGCGGCGTCAGCGAGATCGATTCGGAACGGCGCACCAACGTCATTCGGGACTGGCAGGAATTCGGCTCCGACGAACTGCCGGTGCTGTTCGATAATTGAGGATGGTCGCGATCCGGCAGCTGCCGGCGAAGGGGCTTTATCGGGACAACGGGATACGGAAATGTCCAATCTGAATCAGAGCGAGGCTGCACTGGCGGAAATCGACGAGCGCGAGGAGGAAATCCGCCCGGGCCAGATTCACGAAGTTCGCCCGGTGCCTCGCATAACGATCCAGGCCTTTTGCGAGAGCGAGGTTGTCGCACAGACGCTGGAAAGCGCGGCGCGCGACCGGCGCATGTCGCGCGCCCATGTGAAAGTGCATATGGGCGGAGTCACGGCAGCGGTGGAGTTCTACCAGTCCGCGCCGACGCCAAACCTCGTCGTGGTGGAATCGCGGCGGCCGGCCGCCGATCTCCTGACCGATCTCGGCCGGCTTGCCGAAGTCTGCGACAGCGAGACCAAGGTCATCGTCGTCGGCCATTTCAACGATATCGGCCTGTACCGCGAACTGATCGGCAACGGCGTCTCGGAATACCTCGTCGCGCCGATCTCCATGGCCGACTTCATGGGCGCGGTCTCCGACATCTTCGTCAATCCGGAGACCGGACCGCTCGGCAAGATGATCGCCTTTGTCGGCGCCAAGGGCGGCTGCGGCTCGTCGACCGTGTGTCACAACGTGGCCTGGTCGGTCTCCGCGCATTACCAGAACGATGTGGTGCTGACCGATCTCGATCTCGCCTTCGGCACCGCCAACATCAACCTCGACCAGGACCCGCCGCAGGGCATCGCCGAGGCCGTGTTCTCGCCCGAGCGTGTCGACGACATCCTGCTCGACCGGCTGCTCGCCAAATGCGCCGAGCATCTGAGCCTGCTCGCTGCGCCCTCGACGCTGGATCGCACCTATGATTTCCAGGAGGATGCCTTCGCCAACATCCTCGAACTGGCCCAGCGCGGCGCGCCCTATGTCGCGGTCGACCTGCCACATCAGTGGACCGACTGGACCCGGCAGGTTCTCTCGGCCGCCGACGAGGTCGTGATCACCGCCGAGCCCGAGCTCGCCAATCTGCGCAACACCAAGAACCTGCTCGACAGTCTCAAGGATCTGCGGCCGAACGACAATCCGCCGCGCCTCGTCATGAACAAGGTCGGCATGCCCAAGCGCCCCGAGATCTCGGTGGCCGATTTCACCGGCGCGCTGGAGACCGAGGCCGTCGTGGTGCTGCCCTTCGAGCCGGCCCTGTTCGGTACGGCCGCCAACAACGGCCAGATGATCTCCGAGGCCGATCCCAAGCACGCGGTTTCGGAAAACTTCGACTTCCTGTCGCGCATCCTGACCGGCAAGGCGGAACTCAGGAGCGAGAAGAAGGGTCCGCTGAGCCTGCTGTCGAAGCTGCGCACGCGCAAGGCGTGACGACCCATGAACGACAAAGCGTATTGAGGTAGGAATGTTTGGCAAGAGAGGCGGAACCGGCGGGGACAGCGATCTGTCAAAGACGCTCGCGCCAAAGCCCGCCAAGGCGAGCGAGCAGGGCGCGCGCCCGGATGTCGCCAGTGCACCCAAGAGCGCACCCAAGCCCCCGTCCGGCGGCGGCGGCGCGTCGGGGGCCGGCATGGCGCGCTACGACCCGGCGCCGAAGATGACCACGCCGCCGCCGGGGCAGCGCGAGAAGACCGAGGAATATTACGACACCAAGTCGAGCGTCTTTTCCGCGCTGATCGATACGATCGATCTCGGCCAGCTCGCCAAGATGGACAACGAGGCGGCGCGCGAGGAAATCCGCGACATCGTCTCCGACATCATCCAGCTCAAGAACCTGGCGATGTCGATTGCCGAGCAGGAAGACCTGCTCGAGGACATCTGCAACGACGTGCTGGGCTACGGCCCGCTCGAGCCGCTTCTGGCGCGCGACGACATCGCCGACATCATGATCAACGGTGCCCGGCACTCTTACATCGAAGTCGACGGCAAGGTCGAGAAGGCCTCCGTACGCTTCCGCGACAACGCGCAGCTGATGAACATATGCCAGCGCATCGTCAGCCAGGTCGGCCGCCGCGTCGACGAATCGAGCCCGATCTGCGACGCACGTCTGCCCGATGGCTCCCGCGTCAACGTCATCGCGCCACCGCTGGCGATCGACGGGCCTGCACTCACCATTCGTAAGTTCAAGCGCGACAAGCTGACCCTCGACCAGCTCGTCAAGTTCGGTTCGATCACCCAGGAAGGCTCCGTCATCCTGCAGATCATCGGCCGGGTGCGCTGCAACGTCATCATTTCGGGCGGTACCGGCTCGGGCAAGACGACGCTGCTCAACTGCCTGACGCGCTATATCGACGAGACCGAGCGCATCATCACCTGCGAGGATTCCGCGGAACTGCAATTGCAGCAGCCCCATGTCGTGCGCCTCGAAACCCGCCCGCCCAATCTGGAGGGCGAGGGCGAGATCACCATGCGCGACCTGGTCAAGAACTGCCTGCGCATGCGTCCAGAGCGGATCATCGTCGGTGAGGTTCGCGGCCCGGAAGTCTTCGACCTGTTGCAGGCGATGAACACGGGCCATGACGGCTCGATGGGCACGATCCACTCCAACAGCCCGCGCGAATGCCTCAACCGTATCGAATCGATGATCGCCATGGGCGGCTACAACCTGCCGGCCAAGACGGTGCGCGAGATCATCGTCGGCTCCATCGACGTGATCATCCAGGCCGCGCGCCTGCGCGACGGTTCGCGCCGCATCACCCACATCACCGAGGTGGTCGGCCTCGAAGGCGACGTCATCACCACACAGGACCTCTTCGTCTACGAGATACAGGGCGAGGACGCGGCCGGACGCATCATCGGCCAGCACAAGTCGACCGGCATCGGCCGGCCGCAATTCTGGGATCGTGCCCGCTACTTCAACGAGGAAAACCGCCTCGCCGCCGCGCTCGACGCATCCGAATCCGCGCCGCAATGAGCATTTGAACCATGTTCGGACTGGACCTCAACATCGTCGCTTTCATCGTCCTGGTCACCATGGCCATGGGTGCGGCGATCTATTTCTTCATGTTCGACCGCGTCTCCAACGAGGTGCGTCAG
>JBHIWX010000031.1:0-42771 GCA_041987205.1 Rhizobiaceae bacterium
GCGGTTTTTTGCCTCGCTGATAAGGGAAAAAAATCCCAAGAGGCGCGGCCTGATCATTCAGCGCATGGAGCAGCAGGTCAAGAACGACATATTGGTCGCAGCGGGAGAATTGAATGCAGCTTCGGCGGATATCGGTGATGCCGTAACCGAGTCACAGCGCGAAGCCGCCCGCGATCGCTATGATGCGGCCTATCAGAATTTTTCAAACATGCACCGAAGGCTGGGAATTGTCCGCACGATGCTCACAAACAGCCATTTGGAGAAAGTATCCGAGTGATCCCGGATGCGCTGGCCAGGCGTCACCTACCGCACAAGCACGTTCCTGAACTGCCAAGGGTTCTTCGCGTCGATGTCCTCGTCGAACAGGCCGGGCCGGTCGGTAAGCGGCGTCCAGTCAGTGTAGTAGCCCTTGACCGGGCCGAGATAGGGCAGTTGCACCTCGAGGCAGCGCTGGAAGTCCATCTCATCGGTCTCGACGATGCCGGCTTCCGGGTGTTCCAGGGCCCAGACCATGCCGGCTATGACGGCCGAAGTGACCTGTAGGCCGGTGGCGTTCTGGTAGGGCGCGATGCGCCGGGTTTCCTCCAGCGACAATTGCGAGCCGTACCAGTAGGCGTTCTTCTTGTGACCGTAGAGCAGGACGCCCAGCTCGTCGATGCCGTCGACGAGTTCGTTCTCGTCGAGGACGTGGAATTTCGGCTGTGCCTTGCCGGCGGCGCCGAAGACCTCATGCAGCGACAGCACGGCGTCGTTGCACGGGTGATAGGCGTAATGGACGGTCGGGCGAAAGGCGACCTTCCCCTTCTTGTCGCGCAGGGTGAAGTAATCGGCGATCGAGACCGATTCATTGTGGGTGACGAGGAAGCCGTATTGCGCGCCGGGCGTGGGGCACCAGGTGCGCACACGCGTGTTGGCGCCGGGCTGCTCGAGGAAGATCGCGGCCTTGTTGCCCTTCTTCTGCTTGCGGGCGTTCTTGGGCTTCCATTTTTCGTGCGTGCCCCAGCCCAGCTCGGCCGGCTGCATGCCCTCCGAAATGAAGCCTTCCACCGACCAGGTGTTCCAGAAGGTGTTCATCGGCTTGGGGTCGCGGGTGCGCTGGGTGTCGCGCTCGGCGATGTGGACGCCCTTGACCCCCAGCTTCTTCATCAGTTTCGCCCAGCCCTGCTGGTCGTCCTGGCCCGGTATGTCGATCTTCACGTCCATGTCGGCGGCCAGATTGACCAGGGCCTGCTTGACGAACCAGGAGACCATGCCCGGATTGGCGCCGCAGCAAGAAACGGCCGTCGTGCCGCCGGGGTTCTTCTTTTTTTCGGTGCGCACGGTTTCGCGCAGGGCGTAGTTGGTGCGCGAGGCGTTGTCGGCCTCGTCGTCGAAATAAAAGCCGAGCCAGGGTTCGACGACGGTGTCGATGTAGAGCACGCCGAGCTCGCGGCACAGCTTCATGATGTCGAGCGAGGAGGTGTCGACGGAAAGGTTGACGCAGAAGCCCTGGCCCTCGCCCTCGGTGAGCAGCGGCGTCAGCAGTTCCCGGTAATTGTCCTTCGTCACGGCCTGCTGGACGAAGCGCGCGCCAAGCTCCTTCGCAATCTCGTCATTGTGCCCCTCGGGATGGGGATCGACGACGGTCAGGCGTGAGCGATCGAAATCGAAATGACGCTCGATCAGCGGCAGCGTGCCGCGGCCGATGGAGCCGAAGCCGATCATGACGACGGGGCCTGTGATCTTGCCGTGGACGGGCCAGTTGGTATCGGCCATGTTTGATGAACTCCTGAAGGGTTTGGGCGCAAGCGGAGCGCTCTAAGCACAATTCCCTGACACAATAAAGGGGAGGAGGGATCATGACAAAGAACGTCATGAAGGGTGAATGAACGAGACGGGTGCGCGTTCCATCGCCGGAAGGTCGGCAGACCGGTGCGCTGCGCGGGGCCGGGCCATTGAAACGCGGCGCGAAACGGGCCAGTGTGGCGCCGAATTCGAGAATGGAGCGGAGGCCAGCCGATGAAGCCGATTTTCCTGCAGATCAAGACCGAGCCGGGCAAGGCCTATGATGTCGCGGCCGATCTCGCCGACATGGAGGTGGCCTCCGAAATCTATTCGACCTCGGGGCAGTACGATCTGCTGGTCAAGGTCTATCTGAAGGAGGATCAGGATGTCGGCCGGGTGGTCGCGGATCTGGCCAACCGGCTGCACTATGTCCGCGACACCTATACGATTATCACCCACAAGGTGTTCTAGGCGTCGGCTCCGGGTCTGATACTGGCATGCGGCCGCTAAGGTTCTCAATCAATGTGACGCTTGACGGGTGTTGCGACCACCGGGTTGTGCCGCCGCCTTACGAGGCCTTGCATCGTCATGCGGCCGAGAATTTCGATCGATCCGATGCCCTGCTTTTCGGCCGTGTGACCTACCAGATGATGGAAGAGGCCTTTCGTCCGGGGATCGGGACGGCGGCCGACCCGGGCGACCCTTATGTCAGGGCGATCGATCAGGCGAAGAAATTCGTCGTATCGCGCACACTGGAAAATGTCAGCTGGAACGCGGAACTGATAACCGGCGATTTGAGGGAAGCCGTTCTCCGTCTCAAGCAGGAAGACGGCAAGGGCATCTCTGTCGGCGGTCTGCAACTGGCGCGCGCGCTGAGTGAAATGGACCTGATCGACGAGTACGAGTTCGTGGTGCATCCCAGGGTCGTGGGGCACGGTCCGTATCTTTTCGCCGGCCTTTCAAAACATGCAGACCTGAAACTGCTGGACCGTCTGGAACTGGGATCCGGGGTGTTCGCGATGCGATACGCGCCCCGATCGCAAAAAGACTGATTGCCAAAAAACAAAAAACGGCCCCGGTGCAGACCGGGGCCGTTTTTCGTATTCGCGCATTTCGATGCGTCTGTTTCCGATAAAACCTGAAACGTACTAGCCGGAGCAGCTGCCGCCCGAACCGACCGCCGACATGACGTTGCCGACGATGCGTGCCTGGACCCGCGGGTCCTTGTCGATGCCGACATGGTCGGCATTGGAGAAGGAGCGGATGTCGACGTTCTGGATGGAGCCGTGGAACGAGCCGGCCGAGCGGTACGGATTGCCGCGTGCCGAGCCCCGGATCCAGTAGTTGATGACCTTGGGCGAGCCGGCGGTGAACGGTGCCGGCGCCGCGAAGCCCGGATCGACGCCGATCACCAGCGCCACTGGTACGCCGGCCTTGGCCAGCGTGTCGGCGAATTTCGGGGCTTCCTGACCGCCGACCGAATGGCCCGCGATCACGATCGGGCAGGATGCGCGACCCTGCCGGTAGCGGCGGATGATGTCCTTGGCGACGCCGCCCCACTGGCCGTTGGAAAGCGACTTGGCATTGACGCCGCGCGAACGGAGCTGGGAAGTCATCTGGTCCATGCCGCGTGAAAACACGTTCATGAACCCGCGAATGAAGTAGACCTCCTCGGCGCTCGCCTGCACTGGTGCGGCGATGACACATGCGAACAGACCCATTCCAAGCAAGCGACCAATTTTCTTCATCTCGTCCTCTTCGACCGAATCGTTTTGTGGTGCCCCTTACATGGGGCGGCATAAAACAAAAAAACCTTACCTTGCGCAACCCGTATGGGTACCCATTCTGGCGAATGCGTGGCGGCGCCCGGGAGTGCGACAATCAGGCCGATAGCCCGCCATCGACGGAAAGCGCCTGACCGTTGAAGAAAGAATTGTCCGGCGCCACGGCCCAGAGCATGGCCTGGACGACCTCGTCGACCTCTCCCAGACGCTGCATCGGATTGAACGAGACCATGTTGGCCTCGGCCTTTTCGCGCCCGTGCGGCGAGGAATCGAGCGGCTCGGTCACCATCTGGGTCTTGGTGAAGGCGGGGCAGACGCAATTCACGCGGATGCCCTTGCGGGCATATTCGACGGCGGCCGTGCGGGTCAGGCCGATCACGCCGGCCTTGGCAGCGGAATAGGCCGAGAGCAGGGGCGAACCCATGACGCCGGCCGCCGAGGCGGTGTTGAGGATGGCGCACTGGCGGCCGGTTTCCTCGACGCGCTTCAGCATCAGCGGGATCTGGTGCTTCATCGCGAACCACACACCCATCAGGTCGACCGCGATGACCTTTTCGGCGACGGCCGAATCCATCTCGTGCAGGCGCTGCTGCGGCTGGGCAATGCCGGCATTGTTGACCGCAATGTCGAGCGCGCCGTGGCGTTCGGCGATCAGCGCGGCGATCTTCTCGCTGGTGGCCTCCAGCGCGATGTCTCCGGACAGGCCGCAAATATCGGTGCCGGCACCCGAGAGCGCGGCGACGACATCGTCGACCAGTTCGTCGTTGTGGTCGGTCACGACCAGCGCCGCGCCCTGTTCGGCCAGCCGTTCGCACAATCGTCGGCCCAGCCCGCGCCCGGCGCCGCTGACGAAGGCGACGCGGCCGGTGAAATCATGTTTGGACATATATGTCTCCCCCTCTGTATTCGCCCTGGGCCGTACGCGATTTTGCCGCTGGCCTGCGCGGGCGCGCCCTGACCGGCCGGCGGCCTCTTCGGCCGCTGTGGTCGGGTCGTCCTGCGTTCCGTCACCTGTTGCAGATTTCGCTATCCGCTTTTGTCCTGCGGTTCAACTGCGTCGTCGAGCAGGTCGTCGACCACCGCCTCCAGCCAGGCGCGTTGGTCGGCGAGCAGTCTTCCGGAACTTGTGTTGCCCAGAATCTGGTGAAAGGTTGGGCGAACAAGCGCGGCATAGGTGATCGCGCCGATCAGGAGATTGAGCCGGAGTTCCGGTGGGCCGGGCCTGAGGTGGCCGGTCGCCTGTGCCTCGTAGACGATCCCGATGCCGGTGGTGACGAAGCCCGCCAGCGGCAGGGCGCGTGCGCTCGCCATGCGCTCGCGATTGTCGATCAGCTCGCGCTGGATCAGCCGGAAGGCGAGCGGCCGATCGAGCGACCACTCGAGCTGGACCCGCAGGAAGGCACGCAGGCGGTCCGCCGGAGCCGTCGAGCCCGTCAGCGCATCGGCCAGACGGTCGTCGAGATCGGCGGCAACGCGCTCCAGCACGGCGCGATAGAGCTTCGCCTTGTTGGGGAAGTGATGGATCAGGCCGGCATTGCCCAGGCCGGCGGCGGCGGCGATCTTCGACAGCGCGATCCCGTGAAAACCGTGCTCGGCAAAGAGCGTCTCGGCTTCGTCCAGAATGCGTTCGCGCCGGATCGCGCCGGCATCCGCGCGCTGGTCGGTTGCGGCTTCAGCCATGGCTCACCTCGTGCGTTTCAGCATTGGAAGGAACCGAGGTGCGCTGCCTCTCGCACAGGTTCGAAGGCGCATTTCGATACCTCCGGTTCCTACGATAAATTGAAACGCATTAGACATGGATCACGTTGTTCGGGTCGGGCTGTTCGTTCTTCGGCGCCTGGCTGTAGTCGCCGAAGGGGCCGTCGCGCCGTTCGATCGCCGCACGCACGCCCTTTTCGCCGGCCAACTCGATGAAGTGCTTCGCGTCGGGCGTGTTGCGCATCAACCCGTCGAGGATCGGCCCCAGTGTCTGTGTCGAGGAAAGTCCCATGTTCTCCACGGCGTGATTGACGACGAGCTTCATGGCGGAAAGCTGCGACAGCGGGATGGAGCAGAGCTGTTCGGCGGTCTTCGCCACCGTCGCCTCCAGTTCGGCGAAGGGCACGGATTTGTTGATCAGGCCGACTTCCGCCGCCTCCCTGCCCGACAGCGGCTTGCCGGTCAGCGCGTATTCCTTCGCCTTGGTCAGACCGAGGCGGTAGATCCACATGCCCGAGAGATAGGCGCCCCACATGCGCGAATAGGGCGTGCCGATGCGCGCGTCGTCACTGGCGATGACGAGGTCGGCGGCGAGTGCATAATCGCTGCCGCCGCCGACGCACCAGCCATGGACCTGCGCGATGACCGGCTTGGACGAGCGCCACAGGCTCATGAATTTCTGCGTTGGCGCGAGCGAGGGCGTCGTCGAGAAGGCGAAGTCCTTGCCGGGATCCCACTCGCCGTCGGTGGTGAAATAGTCGTCCCAGTGATGAAAGCCGCCGCCGAAATTGAAGCCGCCGCAGAAGGCGCGCCCGGCGCCGCGCAGCACGATGATTTTGACGTCCGGGTCGCGCGTCGCCTCGGCCACCGCGTGCTCGACCTCGTCGGGCATGGGCGGGACGATGGTGTTGAGTTCGTCGGGGCGGTTCAGCGTGATCGTCGCGATCCGCCCCTCCTGCGAATTGGGGCCATCGTTCGAATACAGAATGGTCTCGTACATGGGTTCTCCTCCCTGTGTGTGCGCAGATTCAGACCAGATTACCGACCAACCAATTGGTCGGTCAAGTGTCTAGGAAGAACAGTTGGTGGCGTGACGCTTAAACGTTGGTTTTCTCGGGTCATTCCCAAGGTGACGGAACGCGCGCTGCGGAACTATATCGGTGTCGACGCACCGCTATCCCCTTCGCTTGTCCCATACGATGCGGGTTAATTTCCTTCGAGCGCCAGCAGGTTCAAGGTGGCGGTATTTCCCTTGGGAGAAATGACCGCCATCCAATGCTAAACCTTGCCTCACGAGTTCTGCTCCGATGTCACAGCCGTCGGGCAAGTAACATGTCGCAACAAGTCTATCATATGACTGTTCGCCGGAAAGTTCGGCTGTGATTATCTGCCCCCTGCAAATCTCAACCATCGCCCATTTGGATTTCTGACCCCAAGGCTCATGGAGTTCTGGTGCGTTAACGCCCGCGAGCCGGATTTTGGTACGTTTGATAACGATTGTGTCACCGTCGATGACGTGACACTTGCCCGAGATGATCCCAGTAACAGGCTCGGGTGGAGCAGAAACGCGAATATCTGTTGGAATAGTCCATCTATTGGTCGGACGCGGTCTGTGAATTCTCCGAATAATGGTCCGGAAAACAAATCGCAGCATTCTTGTTACCTTTCGATAGTAAGAAGGCGCGACCTCAGAAAGGTAAGGATTGCCTCCGGGGGCTGCGGCAACAACCAAGCGGTTATGTTGTGCCAGAATGGGGTGAAGCTACCCCACAAGCGCCGACTTCATTTTCCTGCCAGCAATATATGTCTCGGCCACCGCCCGGTCGTCGCCCATGATCATCAGCGCGAACAGCATGTCGTGCAGGCTTTCCGACAAAGCGTGGCGTTCGGCCATGATCGGTGTCGCCTTCGGGTCGAGCACGACGAGGTCGGCGCTGCGACCGGCTTCCAGCGAGCCAATCTCATGGTCGAGGTGAAGCAGGCGGGCATTGCCGAGTGTCGCCAGATAGAAGGCCTCGAAGGCTGTGATGCGGTGGCCGGCGAGCTGGGAGACGATATAGGCGTCGCGCAGCGTGGCGAGCATGGAGAAATCCGTGCCGCCGCCGATGTCGCAGCCGACGCCGACGGAGACCGGCCGGTCTGCCTCGCGCGTATGGTGATAGCGGAACAGGCCGGACCCCAGGAAATTGTTCGAGGTCGGGCAGTGGACCACGGCCGCGCCCGTCTCGCTCATGCGCGCCAATTCGCGTTCGCTCAGATGGATGCCATGGGCGAAGAAGGCGCGCTCCGAGAGCAGGCCGTAACGGTCGTAGACGTCGGTGTAGTCCTTCGACCAGGGGAAGGAATTGGCGACGGCGGCGATCTCGGCGGCGTTTTCCGACAGATGGGTCTGCAGGACGAGATCGGGGTGCTCGCGCTTGAGCGCACCGGTCGCCTCGAGCTGCGCCTCCGACGAAGTGACGGCGAAGCGCGGCGTGATCGCATATTGCAGGCGGTCGACGCCGTGCCATTTGTCGATCAGCGACTTCGATTCGCGGTAACCGGTCTCGGCGGTGTCCGACAGGCCCTTGGGCGCGTTGCAATCCATCATGGTCTTGCCCGAGATGACCGCCATGTTGCGCGCCCGCGCTTCCTCGAACAGGGCATCGAGGGCGACCGGGTGAATGGTGGAGAAGGCAAGACAGGAGGTGATGCCGTTGCGCAGCAATTCATCGAAGAACAGGCCGGCCGCGCGTGCTGCCACCGCCGGGTCGGCGTAGCGCTGTTCCTCGACGAAGGTGTAGCGGTTGAGCCAGTCGAGCAGGTCCTTCCCGAAGGCGGCGATCATCCGGTATTGCGGGAAGTGCAGATGGGCGTCGATGAAGCCCGCCATGACGAGTTTGTCGCCATAATCGGTGGCGGGCAGACCGCGATGCTCGTCGGCCAGATTGGCGACGGCGCCCGACCAGACGATCATGCCGTCATCGCCGACGACGACGGCGCCCTTTTCGTGAAATCGATAGCTGCGTTCCTCGCCGACGATGCCCGGATCGTCGACGAAGCTCAGCGTTTGTCCGGTGATGAGATGCACGTTTACCCGCTTTCCCGTTGGCCCCGAAAATGCTCCGCAGCATGCCAGTTTGGCGAGACGGCACGCTATTTGCAACAACCCGTCGGGACACGGACGCGCTCAGGGGCATTTCCGACAATCTTGGCGATTGCGCAGGCAACAAGCCTCAATTAGCTTCTATCGATTGCTTAAAAAAGGTTCAGTCGTGGCACGAAACAAACTGACATTTCTGAGAAACGGGAAACGGGTGGAACTCGACGATGTCGGGCCGAACGAGACCCTGCTCGACTATCTGAGGCTGCGCGAGCGCGCCTGCGGCACCAAGGAAGGCTGCAACGAGGGCGATTGCGGCGCCTGCACCATCGCGCTCGGCATGGTGCGCGATGGCAGGCTGGTCTACGAGCCGGTCAACGCCTGCATCCGCCTGCTCGGCACGGTGGATGGCTGCGACGTGATCGCGGTCGACGATCTGGCGGAAGGCGGCGAACTCCACCCCGTGCAGCAGGCCATGGTGGAACATCACGGCTCGCAATGCGGCTTCTGCACGCCAGGCTTCGTCATGGGGCTTTTCACGCTCTACCATTCGGGCATCGCGCCGGACCGGCAGGGGGTCAATGACTGGCTCGCCGGCAATCTGTGCCGGTGCACCGGCTATCGGCCGATCGCCGATGCCGCGCTCTCCGTTATCGACGGCAAGGCGAAGGACGCGCTGTCGAGCCGGCGGGCGCGCACGGTGACCGCGCTGGCCGAACTGCAGGACGGCGAGGATCTGTTCATCGGTACGCAGAAGAGCTTTTTCGCGGCGCCGGCCAGCATCGGCGCGCTGGCGGAACTCTGCGCCAAGCATCCCGACGCGACCATCGTTTCGGGCGCCACCGATGTCGGGCTGTGGATCACCAAGCAGATGCGCGAACTGCCCAAGATGATCTTCACCGGTCGGGCCGTCGGCTTTGACGATATCGGGGAAGACGCGAACAGGGTCCGGATCGGCGCGGGCGCGACCTATGCCCAGGCGTTCTCGGCGCTGGCCGGGATCGATCCGGATGTCGGCGAGGTGGTGCGGCGCATCGGCTCGCGCCAGGTGCGCGCCTCGGGCACGGTCGGCGGCAACATCGCCAACGGTTCGCCGATCGGCGACACGCCGCCCATGCTGATCGCGCTCGATGCCGAGCTGGAACTGATCAAGGGCGGCAAGACGCGGACCATGAAGCTGGAGGATTTCTTCATCGCCTATGGCAAGCAGGATCGCGCGCCGGGCGAACTGGTCAGCGCGGTCACCGTGCCGAAGCTGAAGAAGAACCAGCATTTCCGGTCGTGGAAAATCTCCAAGCGCTTCGACCAGGACATTTCCGCCGTCATGTCGGCCTTCCTGCTGACGGTCGAGGACGGCACGGTCACCGATGCACGCATCGCCTTCGGCGGCATGGCGGCGACGCCCAAGCGCGCGACCCATGCCGAAGACGCGTTGAAGGGCATGAAGCTCGCCGACGAGGCGGGATGGGCGAAGGCGACCGAGGCCATGGCGGAGGACTACACGCCGATGACCGACATGCGCGCCAGCTCGGGCTACCGGCTGAAGGTGGCGCAGAACCTGCTGTTGAAGGCGCTGCACGAAGTTGCCACGGGCAGCGACGGTGACAGTCGGCTCGTCGGCTTCAGGACGGAGGCGGCGCAATGAATATCAAGGCGGACATCAAGACCAAGACCGCCGCCGTCGGCAAGGCGCTGGCGCATGACAGCGCGGAACGGCATGTCTCCGGCTCGGCGCTTTATATCGACGACCTGCCGGAGCCGGCGGGGCTGATCCATCTCGCGCCCGGTCTGGCGCCGAAGGCGCGCGGCAAGCTCAAAAAGGTCGATCTGACGGCGGTGAAGAAGGCGCCCGGCGTGATCGCCGTGCTGACGGCTGACGACATTCCGGGTCCGAACGAGTGCAGCCCTTCGGTCGGCGGCGATCCGATCTTCGCCAATGAGCGGGTCGAGTTCCACGGGCAGGTGCTGTTCGCCGTGGCGGCCGAAACGCGTGACCAGGCGCGGCGCGCGGCCAGGCTCGCCAAGGTCGAGATCGAGGAGGAAACGCCTTCGGTCACGGTCGAGCAGGGGCTGGAAGAAGGCGGCGAGGTGCTCGATCCCTACCAGTTCGTGCGCGGCGACGCTTCCAAGGCCGTCGCCAAGGCGAAGACGAAAGTCTCCGGGTCGATGCATGTCGGCGGGCAGGAGCATTTCTATCTGGAAGGCCAGATCTCCATGGCGCTGCCCGGCGAGGGCGGCGAGATGCGGGTGATCTGCTCGACGCAGCACCCTTCCGAGGTGCAGCATCTGGTGGCGCGCACGCTCGGTCGCCCGGACGCGATGGTGGTGTGCGAGTGCCGGCGCATGGGCGGCGGTTTCGGCGGCAAGGAGAGCCAGGCCGGGCAATGGGCGTGCATTGCGGCGATTGCCGCGCGCGTAACGGGCCGCCCGGCCAAGATGCGGCTCGACCGCGACGACGACATGATGGCGACGGGGAAGCGCCACGACTTCCTCGTCGAGTGGCAGGCAAGCCATGACAAGAAGGGCGTGCTGGAAGCCGTCGACGTCGATTTTTCCGGGCGCTGCGGCTATTCCGCCGATCTGTCGCTCGGCGTCAACGACCGCACCATGTTCCACGCCGACAATTCCTACTACTACCCGCAGGTGCGTATCCATTCGCGGCGCGTGAAAACCAACACGGTCTCGAACACGGCGTTTCGCGGCTTCGGCGGGCCGCAGGGCATGGTCTTCGCCGAACGGCTGATGGACCAGATCGCGATCGAGCTGGATGAAGACCCGCTGGAGATCCGCAAGCGCAATTTCTACCGCAAGGGCCGCGACGTCACGCCCTTCGGCATGAAGGTCACCGACAACATCCTGAAGGAGTTGGTCGGCGAACTGGAAAAGACAAGCCAGTACCAGAAGCGGCGCAAGGCAATCGCCAAGTTCAACGCGACGAGCAAGTTCCTGAAAAAGGGCATCGCGCTCAACCCGGTCAAGTTCGGCATTGCGTTTACGCTGATCCATCTCAACCAGGCCGGCGCGCTGGTCCATGTCTATACCGACGGCTCGATCCAGGTGAACCATGGCGGGACCGAGATGGGGCAGGGGCTCTATCTCAAGGTCGCGCAGGTGGTGGCCGAGACCTTCGGCGTCGATATCTCGCGTGTTCGGATCACCGCGACGGCAACCGACAAGGTGCCCAACACCACGCCGACGGCGGCCTCGTCCGGTTCGGACCTCAACGGCATGGCGGCCGAGAAGGCGGCGCTGGAAATCCGGGCGCGCATGGCGGAACTGGCCGCGAAGCTGTGGCAGGGCGAGGCGAAGAAGGTACGTTTCGAAAACGGCAAGGTGATCGTCGGCCGGCGCGAGATCGCGTTCGGCGAGGTTGCCAAGCAGTGCTTCCTGGAGCGCGTGCAATTGTCGGCGACCGGTTTTTATTCGACACCGAAAATCACCTGGGATCGGCCGAACGCCAAGGGCCGGCCATTCCTCTATTTCGCTTATGGCGCGGCGTGTTCGGAGGTGACCATCGACACGCTCACCGGCGAGATGAAAATCGACCGCGTCGATATCCTCCACGATGTCGGCGCCTCGCTCAATCCGGCGATCGATATCGGCCAGATCGAGGGCGGCTTCGTGCAGGGCGCGGGCTGGCTCACGACCGAGGAACTCGTGTTCGCGCCGGATGGCAGGCTGACGACGCATGCGCCGTCGACCTACAAGATCCCGACCGCCTTTGACGTGCCGGAGGATTTCCGCGTCAATCTGTGGAAGTCGAAGGGCAACAAGGAGGCGACGATCTATCGCTCCAAGGCGGTGGGCGAACCGCCCGTCATGCTGGCGACTGCAGTGTTCTCGGCGATCTTCCACGCCGTCGCGTCAATCAAGCCGGGTAAGGTGCCCGAGCTCGATGCACCTGCGACGCCTGAGGCGATCCTCAAGGCGGTGGAGGGGATGGGCGCTTAGGCGAGCGGAACGCCCCCACTGCCTCCCCCTTGTGGGGAGGCCGGTGAAGCCGAGCGAAGCAAAAGCTGAACCGGTGGGGGTTGCGGCGTCGCGTTACACCTGAGCGTGCAGCTTCGGACACCGTTAACCCACCGGCTCTCCTTTGCCGTGCTGCGCACGGCTCGAAATCACCAGACTCCCCATAAAGGAGAGGCGGTTTTCAACCCTCTTTCAGTCCCCTTAAGAACCAGGTCTTCCTTTCGCCGAAGCCCTTGATGTCGAGCGTGCCGTGCGGCTCGAAATCGAAGGTCTTTTCGGCGGCGTCGCGGAATTCCCGGCTGACATGGACGCGGCCGGGCACGCCGTGCGATTCCAGCCTGGCGGCGTAGTTCACCGTATCGCCCCACATGTCGTAGGTCATGCGGCGGTCGCCGATCACGCCGGCGACGACCGGGCCGAAATGAATGCCGATACGCAATTGCAGCGCCTTGTCCGTCAGGTGTTCCTCGCGCGCGACCTCCAGCATTTCGAGCGCCAGACGTGCGATGCGGTTGACGCCCGTGCCGCCGTCGTCGCGCAACCCGCCGACCGCCATGTAGGCGTCGCCGATGGTCTTGATCTTGTCGACCTCGTGCTTGTCGCACAGCGCGTCGAAGCGCGAGAACAGGCGATGGAGATAGTCGACCAGTTCGACCGGACCGACTTTCGCGGCGGCCGGGGTGAAGCCGACGAGATCGGTGAACATGACGGCGACGTTGTCGAGGCTGTCGGCGATGCGGTCCTCGAGGCCGGTCTTCAGCCGCTCCGAAATGGAAGCCGGAAGGATGGTCGTCAGCAGCAGTTCGGAGCGCTCGTATTCGCGCTGGAGTTCGCGCTCGGCGCGGTCGAGCGCCAGCAGGACGGAGGCGATGACGGCACCGTTGAGAACGAAGGCACTCATCATCGCCTGGATTGCCATGCTGTGACGGAACGCCTCGTCATGGGCGATGACGAAACCGTCTTCGCTGGCAAAAAGCATGGAAGCGAGCAGGGCGCCGCCGCATAGCAGGTAGAGCAGCAGGAAATTGCGCCAGTGACGCACGCCGACGAGGAACAGGATGAAGCCGGCGAGCGTGAAATAGACGTGCAGATTGGCTTCCGTTCCCATGGCGAAGACGACATAGGTGTGGCCGACCAGCGAGATCAGGATCAGCGCGTTGGCGGCGACGGTTTCGCCGAAGCGATGCAGCCAGGGCAGCGACAGATAGAGGATCGCGATGACGATGTTGTAGACATTGACCGCCGCCAGCGTGTGGGCGTCGTGCAGCACGTTGGTGACGAAATGGCCGACGGCGTTGGCCGCCATGGCGAAGGCCGCGATGTTGGTGAAGCGCTGGGCGCGGCGGGTCAGCGGATCGCCCGAGGCGATGCCGGCATCGAGCAGCACCGCCAGCCAGCGGGGCAGTCCGGGACCGGGGCGCCCCGTTGCGGGACGCCGGATCGGTTCGATCCGTTCTTCCATCGATGCCTCCGGCGACGCGTTGGCCGCCCCTTACCAGAAGTTCGACGATAACAGAACCATCGCCGCGACGCAGTGCCTCGCGGCATTCACGTGCAGGAGCGGGTATCAGCGGCCATGTCTCAGCGGCTATGTCTCAGCGGCCACGTCTCAGCGGATGGGGATCAGCCGCACTCACCGCAGGGTTCGGGGTCCGTGTCCGGGTCCGGATCGTCCGGCGGGGCGGGGTTGGACGGCGGTGTCGGAACCGGGACGCCATTGTTGGTCGGCGGCAGAGCCTCGCGGGCTTCCTCGGCGGCACGGGCGAAGCAGCCACCCTCGAAGGCACGCCAGCGCGGGCTGAAACGACCCTGATTGGCCGCGCCGGTAAGGGTGAAGAGCTGGTCTTCCTCGTTCTGCGTGCGCGCACGCGAATGCAGGAACGGCAGTTCCTCGACCTCGCGGCGATTGGGAATTCTCAGAATGTCGCAGGCTCGCCGCGTGGTCTGGCATACACCGCTTTCGGCGCAGGCGGTGATCTGGCCGGAGATCAGCACGGCATGGGTGATGCCGGTGCCGGGCTGGACGTAGACGTCGACGGTCGTGCCGCGGATGCCGATGGTCGACAGCGGTGTCTTGATGCGGATGGCTTCCTTGCCGGAACCGCCGGAGATAAAGCGGAACGCGCCCTTGGCGACGTTGATCGTGCCGGAGCTGAAGCTGTTGCCGGCGACGACGAAACGGTCGAGCGAGATGGTCGAATTCTCGCCGACGATGATGCGCGAGCCGTCGGTCAGCAGCAATTCGCCGCGCGATGACGCAGCGGCGGTGATGGCCTCGTCGCGATAGACCGGGTCCTCGACACCGATCCCGCGATTGCCCACCGCGCCGGCGCCGGTCACGTTCCTGACGATCTGCTTGGCGGCGCCGACGGGCTCGGCGGCCGAAGCCGTCAGTGCCGAAAGTGCCAGCAGCGGAAGCATTGCAGCCGCCACGCGAGCGCCGTGGCCGGCCAAACCTTGGAAGATGCGCATGTTTCACATCCTGGGTGTCTGGACATAACGACGGGAGATCGTTTCCTGCTCACGCCCAGCCCCTGCAGGGCTCATGAATGGCCTTGGCAGCACAGACAGTTGCGTTTCTCCCGTGGGGGGATTCATACAGGCTTTTTCAACGCAGCGGAATTGGTTGTTTCATGATGGTAAATGCGGTTATGGGACCACATCGCGAGCAGGCGCGGCGTGCCTGCGCACATCATGTCACGGGCGCCCGGGCAAATTTGCATGCCCGGGAAAATCAGATAGCTTCCGTGGCAACCGGATTCTCATCGAGGGAGAAGCATTCATGAAGACTAGGGCCGCGGTTGCGTTCGAGGCGGGCAAGCCGCTCGAAATCTGCGAAGTCGATCTCGAGGGACCGCGCGAGGGCGAGGTGCTGGTCGAAGTCAAGGCGACGGGCATCTGCCACACCGACGAGTTCACGCTGTCGGGCGGCGACCCGGAAGGCATTTTCCCGTCGATCCTGGGCCATGAAGGCGCCGGCGTCGTCGTCGATGTCGGCCCCGGCGTGACCACGATGAAGAAAGGCGACCACGTCATTCCGCTCTACACGCCGGAATGCCGCGAGTGCCCGTCCTGCCTGTCGCGCAAGACCAATCTGTGCACCGCCATCCGCGCCACGCAGGGGCAGGGCATGATGCCGGACGGCACGTCGCGCTTCTCGCTCGATGGCCGGCCATTGATGCACTACATGGGCTGCTCGACCTTCTCCAACTTCACCGTGCTGCCCGAGATCGCGGTCGCCAAGGTCAATCCCGACGCGCCGTTCGACAAGATTTGCTATATCGGCTGCGGCGTGACCACCGGCGTCGGTGCGGTGATCAACACGGCCAATGTGGAGGCCGGCGCCACCGCCGTGGTGTTCGGGCTCGGCGGCATCGGCCTCAACGTGATCCAGGGGCTCCGGCTTGCCGGCGCCGACATGATCATCGGTGTCGATCTCAACAATTCCAAGAAGGAATGGGGCGAGAAATTCGGAATGACGCATTTCGTCAATCCGAAGGAAATCGGCACGGACCTCGTTCCCTATCTCGTCGACCTGACCAAACGCGGCGCCGACCAGATTGGCGGGGCGGACTACACGTTCGATTGCACCGGCAATGTCGCGGTGATGCGCGACGCGCTGGAATGCGCCCATCGCGGCTGGGGCCAGTCGATCATCATCGGCGTGGCGGCGGCCGGCGCGGAAATCTCGACGCGTCCGTTCCAGCTCGTCACCGGCCGGACCTGGAAGGGCACGGCCTTCGGCGGCGCGCGCGGGCGCACCGATGTACCGAAGATCGTCGACTGGTACATGGACGGCAAGATCGAGATCGATTCGATGATCACGCACACGCTGACCCTTGACGAAATCAACAAGGGTTTCGATCTGATGCATGCCGGCGAAAGCATTCGCTCGGTCGTGGTTTACTGACGGCATAACGCCGCAATCCAGGGAATTATCCATGCAGGCTCTAGAGACTTCCAACGACAAGAAGGACCGGCCGCTCGGCCCTATCGACGCGCTGCTTTTCAAGAGCCGCAACGTCATCCTGACGGGCGAGATCAATGACGAGCAGGCACGGCGCACTTCGGCGCACCTGCTGGCGCTGGCGCAGGAAAACGACGATCCGATCAACCTGTTCATCTCCTCGCCCGGCGGTCACGTCGAGTCGGGCGACATGGTGCACGACCTGATCAAGTTCATTCGGCCAAAGGTGCGCACCATCGGCAGCGGCTGGGTCGCCTCGGCCGGTGCGCTGATCTTCGTCGGTGCCAACCGCGAGGATCGCTACTGCCTGCCCAATACGCGCTTCCTGCTGCACCAGCCGTCGGGCGGCGTGGGCGGCAAGGCCTCCGACATCGAAATCCAGGCCGAGCAGATCCGGCTGATGCGCGAACGGTTCGACCGGCTTTTCGCCGAGGCGACCGGTCAGACGCCCGAGCGCATCGCCAGCGACACGCAGCGCGATTTCTGGCTCAACACGGATCAGGCGAAGGACTACGGCCTGCTCGGATCGGTGATCCACTCCGTCGACGAGCTTCGCTGAAAACCGGCCTTTGAGGCCGGTTTGCGGGCTTTGTCCCGCCGCAGGGTGGCTTTCGGTCGCCCTGCCATGCTAAGTCCTGCCCGACACCATGCCGTGGCGCATCACGTGCCGTGGCATCTTCCTTTTCACGCATGCCGGCACCTTTGCCGGGCGTGGCGGTCGCCCCCCTGTTCGGCCGCTGACGGAAAAGGGCAGGGCGCAGTCGCGACATCCCCACCGCGCAGCCCCGTTTACTGGAGACAGGCACAGTCGATAGGAGGCACTTCGTGGCTCAGGACACGGATATTTTTGACGGCAATCAGGACAACGACACGCTGGGCGGGCGCCTTTGGCGCGCGCGCGAGGCGGTCGGCATGAGCGAAAACGGTCTCGCCAAGGCGCTCGGCCTGAAGAAGGAAACGCTGCGGGCGTGGGAGAACGACCGTTCCGAGCCGCGCGCCAACAAGCTGGTGACGCTTGCGGGCCTGCTCAATGTGAGCCCGACATGGCTGCTCTATGGCGTTGGCGACGCACCGACCAACGACACGATCGCCAGCGAGCTCGGCATCCTGCGCGCGCAATTGCAGCGTATCCGCGAATTGCGCGAACAGACCGACACGGCGATTGCGAACATGGAAAAGGCAATCGACCGCATCGCCAAGCACGACGGCGCCTGAGGCTGGGCGCTCCGGCCGGCTGGCCGTGCCTTCCCAAACCCGCATCCGGGATACGGCCAATGGCGTCGGGACTGGACAGACCGGCGGAAAGCTGAAAAATGCTCGGTCGGGACGGTGTTCAGCACCCGTGGCCCGAGTGGGAGGGAAAGATGACGACCAGCACAGCCAAGAAGAAAATCACGGCGGCGGACAAGCCGTGGCTCGCCTCCTATCCCGAGGGCGTGCCGGCGGAAATCGGACCGCTCGACTATCACTCACTCGGCGAACTGTTCGACGCATCGTGCTCGACCTTCGCGACACGTCCGGCCTACACGCTGATGGGCAAGTCGCTGACCTTTGCCGAGGTGCATCAGCTATCCACGCAGGTCGGCGCATGGCTGCAGGCCAAGGGGCTCCAGAAGGGCGACCGCGTCGCCGTGATGATGCCGAACGTGCTGCAATATCCGGTGGTGTTGCTTGCGGTGCTGAGGGCCGGATACACGATCGTCAACGTCAACCCGCTCTACACGCCGCGCGAACTCAAGCACCAGCTCACGGACAGCGGCGCCAAGGCGATCTTCATTCTCGAAAACTTCGCCACGACGCTCGAAAAGGTGATCGCCGATACGCCGATCGAGCATGTGGTCGTCACCTCGATGGGCGACCTGCTCGGCGGGCTCAAGGGCATGCTGGTCAATTTCGTCGTCAAGCGGGTCAAGAAGATGGTGCCGGCCTGGTCGCTGCCCGGCCATGCCACGTTCAAATCCGTGCTGGCGCAGGGCGCCGGCAAGACGCTGGCGCAAGTCGAGATCGGGCCGGACGATGTCGCCTTCCTGCAATATACCGGTGGTACGACCGGCGTGTCGAAGGGCGCGGTGCTCACCCATGGCAACGTGCTTGCCAACGTCCAGCAGAACAAGCGATGGATCGACGTCGCGTTCCGCAAGCGGCCTGAGCCCGAGCAGCTGGTCTATGTCTGCGCGCTGCCGCTCTACCACATCTTTGCGCTGACGATTAACGCGGTAATCGGCATGTCGAAGGGGGCGCAGAACATCCTGATCCCCAATCCGCGCGACATTCCCGCCTTCGTCAAGGAACTGTCCAAGCATCCGTTCCATGTGCTCCCTGGCCTCAACACGCTGTTCAACGGGCTGATGAACAATGAGGACTTCGCCAAGCTCGATTTCTCCCCACTCTATCTGACCATCGGCGGCGGCATGGCCGTGCAGCAGGCGGTCGCCGAGCGCTGGAAAAAGATGACGGGCGTACCGATCCATGAAGGTTACGGCCTGTCCGAGACCTCGCCGGTGGCGACCACCAACCGGCTCGACAGCGAGGACTTCACCGGCACGATCGGCCTGCCCGTTCCCTCCACCGAGATCGCCATCCGCGACGAGGACGGCAAGGATGTGCCGCTCGGTGAGGTCGGCGAGATCTGCATTCGCGGCCCGCAGGTCATGCAGGGGTACTGGAACCGGCCGGACGAGACGGCGAAGGTGATGACGGCGGACGGTTATTTCCGTTCCGGCGACATGGGCTTCATGGACGACAAGGGCTATGTGAAGATCGTCGACCGCAAGAAGGACATGATCCTGGTCTCGGGCTTCAACGTCTATCCCAACGAAGTGGAGGAAGTGGCCGTTTCGCATCCGGGCGTGCTGGAAGCTGCCGCCGTCGGCGTGCCCGATGACCATTCGGGCGAAGCGGTGAAGCTCTTCGTCGTCAAGAAGGACGAGAGCCTGACGGAAGAGGACGTGCGCAAATGGTGCCACGACAATCTCACCGGCTACAAGCGGCCGCGCCATATCGAGTTCCGCGACGAACTGCCGAAGACCAATGTCGGCAAGATCCTGCGGCGGGCCCTGCGCGACGGCTGAGGCGTCTTCTCGAACGGGTAATGCCGAGGCGTATCGGCATCGCCGGTTCCTTCCTTCTCCTGCTCTACCTGGCAACGGGGAGTGCGACGGCCGGCACGTTCGACATGCTGGCCGAGCCGCGCCCGGTCGATACCGCGCGCCTTGTCGTCGAGCGCGACGCGGCACTTTCCGAAACGCTTGAGGACGTCCTGCCGGAAGGACCGGCGATCCTGCATTTCTGGGCGACATGGTGCGCGCCGTGCCGCGAGGAACTGCCGGAGCTGGCACGGTTCCGCGCCCATCTTCAGGAGACGGGCAAGGCGGATCGTCTGGTGATCGTCGCGCTGGAGCGCGCATCCTTCGATCGCATCCGCACGTTTCTGGACGAAGGGCTTGGTCTGCCCGATCTGCCGAGCCTGAAACATGGCGACGGCCGGGCCGGGCCGGCCTTCGCGCTGTTCGGCCTGCCGGCGACCGTGATGCTCGACGGCGAGCGCCGTGTCGTGGCGCGCCATGCCGGACCGGTCGACTGGGATAACGAGGCGACGCGTGTAACCCTGATGCGCTTCCTGGCGGGCAAGACGTAGACCCGCGGCCCGCCGTTGCGACCGATGTTCAGTGAGCGTGACCGGCGTGGCTGTGGCGTGACGCGTCCGCCGCGCCGATCTCGACCTCCATCTCGACGTGGCCGATGTCGAATTCGACCTCGATGTCGAGATCGTCGCCCTCGGCGAGATCGTGCTTCAGCCCGTTCAGCCGGATCGCAAGCGATTCCGGCTCCAGATGCAGTTCGCGGCCGGGTTTCAGCGGCACCGAGGGCAGCGTTTCATAGGTCGGGTTGCCGTCCTTCAGGACGAAGCCGACCAGTTCGGCGGACGCGGCGCATTCGCACTCGGCGCCGGTAATCACCACGTCATGGTCGGCGGTGTTCTCGATCTCCATGAAGATCAGGGCCGAACGTTCCGATGTCGCGCGCGTCCAGCCATGCAGGATGCGTATGCCGTCGATGACAGCGAGGTGGTTATGCTCGTGGTCATCGGCGGCCGGCGCCACGGTCGGGCCGAGGCATGTGACGGCGATGGCGACGGCTAGGGCAACGGGTTTCATGGGCATTCTCCTGACTTCGGGTGACTGGTGTCGGCTGCGGTCATGCCCTCAGATCGGCGATCACCGGTCGGCGCAGCGCAGCGAAGGCGGGCAACAGAGCGAGCAGCAGGGTGAGGCTGACGAAGCCGGCGACCAGGTGGAATTCCGCCCAGCCGAGGCCCGGATCGACGTCGATGTCGGTGCGCGCAGCGACGAGCGCGGCGATGGCCCTGGTGGCGGCGAAGCCGAGCACGACGCCGAGCGCCGAGCCGATGCCGATCAGGATGGCGCCATAGCCCCAGACCACGGCGAAGACGAAGCGGGCGGGCGCGCCGAGCGCGCGCAGCAGGGCGAGCCTTCGCGCATAGAGCCTCGTGACGATGAGGAGGCCGGTGAGTACGCCGGCGGTCACCAGTACCTGGGTCAGCACGGCCATGACCGACATGGCCTGGCGCACATCGCCCAACAGGCCATGCAGGCGAGCGAGAACTGCACCGGGGAAGAAGGCCATGGTGCGCTCGGTGGTGAATTCGGAGCGCAGCGCGTAATTGGCCCACAGCGCCTCGGCGCGCACGAGGATCGCCGGCGTGCCCGGAAACGAGGCCGGGTCGAAGGGCGGGCCGATATCCTCCTCATGTCCGGGAGCGTGCCCGTTGGCGAGGCCATGCACTTCCCAGACCGACTCGATCGGCACCAGTATGGCACGGTCCCACGGACTGCCGGAGCGGGCCATGCGGCCGACCACGGTATAGTGATGACCGGCATGGGCGTCGCTTTCGGCCGCGGCGCCATGACCATGGGCCGGCACGAAACTGTCGCCGATCTTCATGTCGACGCTGTCGCCGATGATCGCCTCGCCATGTTTGGCGAAGATGCGACCCTCTACGGGCGCGCCCGAGAGGTGTTCGACGAAGCCGGCGGTGGTGCCGATCACCGAGGAGTCCCGGTAGCTGTCGCCGAAGGCGATGGGCGCGGCGAGCGCGACATTGTCGTGTCCGGCGATACGGGCATAGGTCTCGCCATCGAGCAGCGGCACATCCGTCGGCTGCAGGAAGACGGCGGCGAGCAGCATGTCGACCTCGCTGCCCGGGGCGGAAACGACGAGGTCGAACTTCGCGGCGGCATGGGCGCTGCCCTGGCGCAGACCGCGCTCCTGGGCGATCAGGCCGACGCCGATGCCGACGGAAACGGCGATGAGCGCGATGAACAGCGCATTGGTCCAGCGGAAGCGCCAGATCATCGCGGCAATCAGGGGAAGCGGGCGGTAGCGCCGCGTCACGAGGATGCCGACGGTGAGCGCCGGCAACAGGAGCGCCACGAACAGGACAATGTCCTGCGTCGTCGCCTCCAGGCCGGCCCAGATGTCGCTCAATTGCGAAAGCATGCCGTCACTCCGTCACGACCAGTGTGCCGTCGACGATCTCCAGCGTCCGGTCCATGACCGTATGCACGGCCGGATCGTGGCTGACGACGATGAGCGTCGTGCCCTTCTCGGCGGCAAGGGCGGCCAGGTCGGCGATCAGCCGGTCGGCGCTGTCACGGTCGAGGCTGGCGGTGGGTTCGTCGGCGAGCAGGATCGGCGGGTCGTTGGCGAGGGCGCGGGCAACGGCGACGCGCTGGCGCTCACCGCCGGAAAAATTCGCCACGGAACGCTCGCCATGGCCGCCGAGGCCCAGATGGTCGAGCAAGGCGGCGGCGCCGTTGCGGATTGCGCGGCGCTCGCCGGATGTGGCGTAGGCGGCGGCCAGCGCGGCGTTGTCGCCGGCGGTCAGTTCCTCGAACAGCAGGAAATCCTGGAAGATCAGGCCGACATGTTCGCGGCGGAAGCGCGCGCGCTCGGATTCGGACAGTTGCGACAGATCGGTGTCGCCCCATCTGATGGCGCCGGTCGCGGCCGGTACCAGGCCGGCGAGCGCCATGAGCAGGGTCGACTTGCCGGCGCCGGACGGGCCGCGCACGCCGATGCGGCTGCCGGCCGGAACCTCCAGAGCATCGATGTGCAGGATGGGTCGGCGATCGTCGCCGCGTACTTCGAGGTTGGATAGATCGAGCGGCAGTCCCATCAGCAGCGTTCGCGCGTCACGAGCGTTCATAGGTGGCGCCGGCGAGGCGCACGCGGCTGACAAAGCCGAATTCTGGGTCCTCGTAAGTGCCGAGTTCCAGTTCGCCGCGCACCTCGATGCGAACGTTGAAGGGCACGACCCTTACGGTGCGCTTGGCGTAGATGGCGACGATGTCGGAGGGCCAGTCGGCCTCGCTCTCGCAGAAGGGGCAGACGGCCATGGGCCGGGCGGTCAGCACGAAGAATTTCGACTCGCTTTTCAGCGGCGGGGCCATGAAGCCGGTCAGGGAAATCCTCTCGCCCTCGCGTGCTTTGGCGGTGCCGGAAAAGGACAGATCCTTGTTGTAGAGATCGCGGATGTTGGCGATCGCGTCGTCGGCCAGTGTGAAGCGGGGGCGGACAATGCTGAAGGCGGTCGTCGCGGCAAGGAAGGTCCTGCGGTGCATGCCGATGTTCCCGTGATCGTGGTCTTCGGAGCGCGGCCAATGTCGGGCCGCAAAAGGGTGAAAGGCCCGGGCGACGATGCCCGGGCCTTCCGAAATTCCGGCGTCAGTTGCTGGCCGCGGTAACGGCGTAGTTCATGACGTGGAAGATGTAGTTCTGTTCGACCGTGCCGCCGAACAGATGCGCCCACGGGCCCTTCGCGTAGACCGCGACGTCCTCGCCCGAATGGGTTTCGGACGACATCGGGATCAGGGCCTGCTGGACATAGTCGGGGTCCATCGCCTGTTCGGCGGTGACGTTCGGACGGGTGCCGAAATAGCTGTCATCGCCCTGCTTGGTGAGGACCGAGCCCGTGCCATTGAGGTAGCCAACGACGGTGTAGGGCTTGCCGTCGGAGCCCTTCAGCGGTTCGTCGGCATGCTTGACCTGGCCCTTGGCGACGCCCATGCACAGACCGTTGATCGGAGAGCCGCGACCGCAATAGCCGTTGAAGGCGATCGCGTGTTCGTGGTCGGCAGTGACGATGATCAGCGTGTCTTCGTCATTGGTCAGTTCGTCGGCAATGGCGACGGCCTCGGCGAATTCGACGCCGTCGGTCAGCGTGCGGTAGAGGTTGCCGTCATGATTGGCATGGTCGACGCGGCCGGCCTCGATCTCAAGATAAAAGCCGTTCTCGTTCTTCGACAGGGCCTCGATCGCCATGCGGGTCATGTCGGCCAGCGATGGCTCGTCCTCGTCGGCACGGTCATGCTCGTATTTCATGTGGCTGTCCTCGAACAGAGCGAGGATCGGCTTGGAGCCGTCGAGCGCGAGTTCGCCGGCGGTTGCACTGTTCCAGGCATACTGGAAACCGGCCTCGCGGGCGGCTTCGATCAGATTGACGCCGTCCTTGCGGCGACCCTTGCCGCCTTCTTCCGTGGCATCGTTTTCGCCGAGGAAGTAGCGGCGGCCGCCGCCCATGGCGAGATCGATCGTGCCGGCCTTCATGGCGTCGATGAGCTGCGTGGCGATGTCGGTGCAGCCTTCCGGCGCGTCGCCTTCCCAGTTGCGGTTGGCCGTCTTGGCGTAGACGGCGGCCGGCGTGGCGTGCGTGATGCGGGCGGTGGAGACGATGCCGACCGACTTGCCGGCTTCACTGACCATTTCGGAGAACACGGTCAGCTTGTTGCCTTCCTCGCTTGCGCAATCGTCGTGGATGCCGCTTTCGCTCAGATTGATCGTGTTGAAGACCTGCTTCACGCCGGTGTTGATCGAGCCGGCGGTCGGCGCCGAATCCGGCGTCTGGGCGTTGATGTTGTAGGTCTTGACCAGCGCGAGGTTCGGGAAGGCCTCATAGGGAAGGACGTTTTCCTCGCCGAGCATGCCCTTCTGCTGACCGTCGAACAGGCGGATGGCGTAGTTGGTGCCAACGCCATTGCCGTCGGCAACGAGCAGGATGACGTTCTTGGCGCGGCCGGTGATCGGCTGGTTGGCGAGTTTCTCCTGCAGGGTTGCCTGGCCGTCGGTGAACCACTGGCTGCTGGCCTGCGGCAGTTCCTGGGCTGCGGCACCGGTCGACACCAAAGCGGTCGACAGGGCCAGAAGGGAGAGTTTTTTCATCGGGATTTGCTCCTTGCGGTCGGCTTGAAAGACGTGACAGCAAGCTCTTAGCGAAGCCCTGTTACAGCCATACGATGGTCCTGTGGGTAGTTCCGGAATCGCTTGGAATCAGGGGTTCCCGGCCGGAATTCGGCCGCCCCGAACGGCCGGCGTCACGGCTTTGTCACACAAGTGCCAGTGCGTGCTACTCGGCCGGTTCTGCGGTCTTGGCCGTCGTGCGCGACGCCTGTGTGCCGGGCGAACGGAACTGGGCCAGCAGGTCCGTTTTCGCCTTTTCGGCCTTGGCGACGGCTGCTTCCTTGACCGGGCCATAGCCCCTGATTTCGTCGGGCAGCTTGGCGAGCGCGACGGCGAAACGGAGATTGTCCTTGGTCAGGTCGGCCAGCAGGTCGTTCACCATCGCCTCGTAATCGGCGATCAGCCGGCGCTCCATTCGGCGTTCGGCGGTGTGGCCGAACGGATCGAGCGCGGTGCCGCGCAGGCCCTTCATCTTCGCCAGTAGCTTGAAGGCGCGGAACATCAGCGGGCCGAATTTGCGTTTCTTCGGGCGACCCTGGGCATCCGTCTCCGCGTTGAAGATCGGCGGGGCGAGGTGGAAGGTCAGCTTGAGGCTACCGTCGAAGGTCTCGCGCAGGCGCCGCTCGAAATCGCCATTCGTGTAGAGCCGGGCCACCTCGTATTCGTCCTTGTAGGCCATCAACTTGAAGAAATAGCGCGCGACGGCGTTGGTCAGTTCGCGTTTGCGGCCGAGCTTTTCCTCCGCTGCCTCGACCTTCGAAACCAGATCGCGGTAGCGCTTCGCATAGGCCGCGTCCTGATAGCCGGTGAGGAATTCGGCGCGGCGTTCGACGATCTCGGCGAGGCTTGCCGGCTCGCGGGCCTCGGGGAAGGCGGCGGCGAGCAGTTCGCTGGCCTCTTCGGGGAAAGCGACGAGGCGGCGGCCCCATTCGAACGCGCGCTTGTTGGCGGCGACTGCGACGGCGTTGAGCTCGATGGCGCGCAAGAGCGCCTTCGGCGTGACGGGCAGCAGGCCGCGCTGGCAGGCATAACCGACCATCATGATGTTGGTGGCGATCGCGTCGCCGCAGACGATCTCTGCGAAGCGGGCGAAGTCGACCTTGTCGGGCGCGTCCTTCGTGCTTTTGGCGATGGTCTCGACGATGTCGTTTTCGTGGAAATCGAAATCGCGGTTGAACACGAAGCCCGAGACCGGGGCGAGATGGGTGTTGAGCACGGCGTGCGTGCGCTCGGCATTGGCGATGGCCACGCCTTCCTTCGAGGCGGCGACCACGGTGTCTGCGGCGAGCAGCACGTCGGCCTCGCCCGACGGGATCTGCGCGGAGGCGACCTCGCCCGGTTCGGCGGTGACGCGGACATGGGAGAGGACCGCGCCGCCCTTCTGCGCCAGGCCCGAGAAATCCTGGATCAGGGCGGCCTTGCCCTCCAGGTGCGCGGCCATGCCGATGATGGCGCCGATGGTGAGTACGCCGGTGCCGCCGACGCCGGTGATGGCGATGTTGTAGGGTTCGTCCAGCGCGGCGATGGCGGGGTCGGGCAGTTCCTCGCCCTTGAGCGCGGGCAGGGCGCGCTTCTTCAGGCTGGCGCCCTCGACGGTGACAAAGGAAGGGCAGAAGCCCTTCACGCAGGAGAAGTCCTTGTTGCAGGCGGACTGGTTGATCTGCCGCTTGCGGCCGAATTCCGTTTCCAGCGGTTCCACCGCGATGCAGTTCGACTGCACCGAGCAGTCGCCGCAGCCCTCGCAGACCAGCGGGTTGATGAAGACGCGCTTGTCGGGATCGATCATGGTGCCGCGCTTGCGGCGGCGACGCTTTTCGGCGGCGCAGGTCTGGACGTAGATGATGGCCGTGCAGCCCTCGATCTCGCGCAAATGTTTCTGCACCTCGTCGAGATCGTCGCGGTGGCGGATCACCGTGCCGGGGGCGAGGTCGTGCGTCGAATAGGCTTCCGGCGTATCGGTGACGAGCCAGAGCTCCTTCACCCCCTCTGCGGCGAGCTGATGCGACAATTGCGGGACGGTGAGTTCGCCGTCGACATGCTGTCCGCCGGTCATGGCGACGGCGTCGTTGTAGAGCACCTTGTAGGTGATGTTGACGCCGGAGGCGACGGCGGCACGGATCGCCAAAATGCCGGAGTGGAAGTAGGTGCCGTCGCCGAGATTGGCGAAAATGTGCTTTTCGTCGGTGAAGGGCGATGCGCCGGCCCAGGTCATGCCCTCGCCGCCCATATGGGTGTAGGTCTCGGTGTTGCGGCCCATCCAGAGCGCCATGAAATGGCAGCCGATGCCGGCGAAGGCGCGGCTTCCCTCCGGTACCTTGGTCGATGTGTTGTGCGGGCAGCCGGCGCAGAAATGGGCCATGCGCGAGACCGGCGGCTGGTGGCCGAGGCGCAGTTTCAGCCGCTCGTCGTACCAGGCGAGCTTGTTGGCGACGCGCTGGCGCAGATCCTCCGGCAGGTCGAATTTCAAAAGCCGGGATGCGATGGCGCGCGTGGCGACGCCGGCGCTGACATCCTCGTGCAGCGACAGGATGTGGTTGTCCTCATGGTCGAACTTGCCGACGATGCGCGGGCGCACATCGGCGCGCCAGTTGAACAATTGCTGCTTGATCTGGTGCTCGATGACCTCGCGGCGTTCCTCGATGACGAGGACTTCCTCCAGCCCCTCGGAGAAACGGCGTACGCCTTCAGGCTCCAGCGGCCAGGGCATGCGCACCTTGTAGAGGCGAAGGCCGATCCGGTCGGCGGTCTTGTCGTCGATGCCGAGTTCGCGCAGCGCCTCGCGCACATTCTCATAGGCCTTGCCGGACGAGATGATGCCGAAGCGCGGTTTCTTCGAATCGATGACGAGCTGGTCGATGCCGTTGGCGCGGGCGAAGGCGATCGCCGCATAGCCCTTGTGCTCCTGCAGGCGTGCGTCCTGGGCGTAGCGGTCGTCGGGCCAGCGAATGTTGAGGCCGCCTTCGGGCATTTCGAAATCGTTGGGGATGGCGAACTGGCGCTGCTCGCCGGCGAGATCGACCACGCCGGTGGTCTCGATGGTGTCGGCGATGACCTTGTAGCCGACCCAGAGGCCGGAATAGCGGCTCATGGCGATGCCGAGCAGGCCGAGCTCGGTGAATTCCAGCACGGAGGAGGGAAACAGCACCGGCATGATGGCGGCCATCAGTGCGTGGTCGGACTGGTGCGCGACGGTGGAGGATTTGGCGGAATGGTCGTCGCCGACGACGGCGAGTACGCCGCCATGCCTTGCCGTGCCGAAGGAATTGGCGTGCTTGAACACGTCGCCACAGCGGTCGACGCCCGGGCCCTTGCCGTACCAGATGCCGAGCACGCCGTCCTTGCGCATGCCGGGCGACTGGCCGGCCTGCTGCGAACCCCAGACGGCGGTGGCGGCCAGCTCCTCGTTGACGCCGGGCTGGAAGACGATGTCGTGTTCGGCGAGATGCTTGCGGGCCTGGGAAAGCGCGAGGTCGAAACCGCCGACGGGCGAGCCGCGATAGCCGGAGATGAAGGTGCCGGTGTCCAGCCCGGCGGCGCGGTCGCGCCGCATCTGGACCATGGGCAGGCGGACAAGCGCCTGGGTGCCGTTGATGAAGACATTGCCGTCGGTGGCGGTGTATTTGTCTTCAAGCGATACGGCGCTGTCGATCAGGCTACCGGCCGTCTTCGAAATGCCCATGAAACAGGCTCTCCCTTCCTCTTCCCGTCATGCACCCTAATGGGTTTCAGCCTGTCACGGAAACGAAATGCGCTGCTCCGCGCACAGGCTGAAACGCAATGGCACGCCAACAGTATGGGGCGGGAGCAAAGGAATGACAGCCCAAATTCGAGGCGGTACGGAGAGTCGCGCGACGATTTCGACCCTAGAAAGCCATGCTTTGTAGGATAGTTTTGCATAAATCGACTTTTCTGCGCGATTCGAATGTCGCGCGGCAGCCGCTCTTCAGAGTGGCAATTCGGTCGTGTTCTTGACCTCGTTCAGCGCGAAATGGGAATTCAGCGTGCCGACATGCGGCAGTTTCAGGAGCCTCGCCTTGATGGTGTGCTCATAGTCCCGCACGGACGCCACGACGACGCGCAGCAGGAAGTCGAAATCGCCGCTCATGGCGTAGCACTGGACGATTTCGGGCAATTTGCGGGCGCCTTCCTCGAAGGCCTCCAGCACGCCGGGCGAGTGCTTGTCGAGGCGCACGAAGACGAAGATCGAAATATCCATGCCGATCTTTTCGGCGTCGATCAGCATGATCCGGCCCCGGATGATGCCGGCATCCTGCATCTTGCGGATGCGGCGCCAGCAGGGCGTGTGCGACAGGCCGACCGCCTCGCCGATTTCCGCAATGTTGCGGTCGGGATCGCGCTGCAGGATGCGCAGGATCTTCAGGTCGGTTTCATCGGGGTGGAAGGGTTTTGCGGGCATGTTTGCCATGTTTATCCGGAGCCAGTCTCCTTCAATTTGACCTGGGTCTCCCTGTCGAGAATGCCGGTCGGCTCCAGATTGACGCTTTCCTGAAACTCGCGCAAAGCCGAAACGCTGTTCTTGCCGAACTGTCCGTCGACCGTACCGACGGAAAAGCCCGCTTCGTTCAATAATTGCTGGGCCTGGCGGTAATCGATGCTTTCAAACTTCAGATGCTGGTCGAAGAATTCAATCATCAGGCGGTGCGCCTCTCCTGCCGCCTCCTTGTCATATCGGACCTTGTGGCCACGGATCAGCTTACCCTTGCCCATGTTCGGGTAGTCGAACAGATGTGTCGCACCCGGGAGGTAATGCACCGTCAGGTTCCTGGCATTGCCGCTGCTTTCCCAGCTGCGGCAGTTGGCGGCTGAAGTCCAGTCGTCTTCCTCACCGATGAGGACCAATTGCGGTGCGACGAGGTTATTGTCCCCGCAGGAAGGATAGTAGGCGGCAAGGGCGTCGAACCAGTGGCTGACATTGCGGAAAATGAACGCACCCTCGCGAATCTCGGTCTTGTTTACTTCTATTGTTGTCGAGCCGCCCTTGCTGCGCCCGTAGGCACCGAAGCGGCCATTGCTGAGTGCGGGAAATTCTTCCGTGACGTATTTAATGAAACTCAAGGCGCCGATGGCGCGTGGAGGTGCCTGGACCAGTCCGTTGTATTCGTTGGATCCGCTCACGCCGCGATTGATGTCGATGACGATGACACCGTAACCCTTATCGGCAAATTTCGCCGCGTCCTTCACGACATGGCTGCTGCGGGAAAATACCTCGGTCGTGCTGCTCGGAATGTAGATCAGGTAGGGGACGGGTTTGTTTGAACGAGGCTTGAAATGATAGGCGTGGTAGGTGGGGCTCGAGGGTTTGCCGCCGCGTTTTGCCTTGAACTTCGAAACGGGGATTTCGATACCGGTTATCTTGATCAATTCCTGCGCACTGACATGTCCGGCGGAAGTCGCTGCGGCGATGAACGCGAACAGAAAAACTCTTATCTTTGCTGCAAACACTATCATGACCCTCCTGGAAATCTTGCCCTGCCCAAAAGGCTAACATGTTCTTTTCAAGGGTTCCAAATGACCCTTGAAGTTTGGCGACGCGGTTTGAAATCTCGAATGCTGGCCCGCTACGCCGCTTGCAAAACACGGTGATCCGACCTTATTTGCCGACCGTGCAAAGGAAGGATCCCATGCAGCCTGTCACCGTCACCGCTCTCTACAAATTCGTTTCCCTGCCCGATTACCGCGCGTTGCAGCCGCGCATCCTCGAGGCGTGCAAGGCGAACGATGTCTACGGGACGCTGCTGTTGGCCGAAGAAGGGATCAACGGCACGATCGCCGGGCCGGATGCAGGCATCCGCGCCGTGCTCGCTTTCCTGAAATCGGATACACGGCTCGCCGATCTGGAGCACAAGGAAAGTCATGCGGACGAGAACCCGTTCTACCGCATGAAGGTGCGGCTGAAGAAGGAGATCGTCACCATGGGCGTGCCGGGCATCGACCCGACGAAGGAGGTCGGCGCCTATGTCCGTCCGCAAGACTGGAACGCTCTCATCTCCGATCCCGATACGGTGCTGATCGATACGCGCAACGATTACGAGGTGGCGATCGGCACGTTCAAGGGCGCGATCGACCCGCACACGGTGAATTTCCGCGAATTCCCGGCCTGGTTCGCCGAGAACAAGGATCGCTTCCACAACAAGCCGAAAATCGCGATGTTCTGCACCGGCGGCATTCGCTGCGAAAAGGCGACGGCGCTGGTCAAGGCCGAGGGCTTCGAGGACGTGTTCCACCTGAAGGGCGGCATTCTCAAATATCTCGAGGACGTGCCGGAGGAGGAAAGCCTGTGGGAGGGCGAGTGCTTCGTCTTCGACAATCGCGTTTCGGTCGGCCACGGGCTAAAGCCCGGCCCCTACGATCTGTGCCATGCCTGCCGGCACCCGATCTCGGCGGAAGACAAGGCTTCGCCGCTGTACGAGCCGGGCGTTTCCTGCCCGCATTGCCATGACAGCATGAGCGAGGAACAGAAGGCGCGCTTCGCCGAACGTGAAAAACAGGTGAAACTCGCCAGGGCGCGCGGCGAGGCGCATGTCGCCGCCGATCTTGACGCCGCCAAGGCGCGCAAGCAGGCCGAACTCAAGGCCCATGCGGAAAAGAGTGGGGCGGGTGGCTGAGCCCGCTTTCTTGAAGTGGTCAGGAAAAAGTATTACCTTTTTCTGATCAGCGAGGATGCGTCATGACCGTCACCAAGGAGCGGGCCGCGTTTTCCATCAACCGTTCCGTCAAGGAAGCGCTGGAAAAAGCTGTCCCGAAATCGAAGCGATCGCAGTTTGTCGAGGAGGCGATTGCGGCGGCGCTTGCCGGTGAGCGTCGCAAGGCGGCGCTCGACATGCTCGACAATTTGCCGTCCTACGACGCCGGTGGCGAGTCCGTCGTCGAGACTCTGCGTCGTGTACGCGAGGAACGCCTTCAACAGCTTGCCGACCGGCATGAATAGGGACGCTCGCTGAATGCTGCTGGTGGCCGATGCTTCCGTGGTTGCCAAGCTTTTTCTCGACGAGGCGGACAAGCCGCAAGCCCTGGCGCTGTTCCGTCACGCGACCGTGGAGGGTGCCCCGCTTCTCGTGCCCGACATCATCGTTCTCGAATGCATGAGCGTGGGATTGCGCAAGAGCGTTCCGCTCGGCGAGATCCATGACATCCTCACGGTGGCGTTCGGCGCATTCCTGAAGCCGATCGTGCCGGGGCGGGAAAGCTGGAACCTGGCCGAGGAAATGTCGAAAGGGCACCGCGATCATGGTCGCCCGAGCCTTCAGGACTGCCTCTATCACGCGCTGGCAATCGAACATGACGGCATGCTTGTCACCGCCGACAGGAGCCATCTCAACAAGACGAAGCGCTGGGGCCACGCGATGGTGCTTGCCGATTGGCAGCCCTGATCAGCCCACCAGTTCCCCGATTTCGCCGTTGAGCACCAGCGTCGCGTAGTCGTCGAGGTCGGTCGGTTCGCGGTTGACGATGACGAGTTTCGCGCCGTTGCGAAGGGCATGGACCGGCAGCGAGGCGGCGGGGTGGACGACCAGCGAGGTTCCCATGGTCAGGAACAGATCGCAGCTTTCGGCGAGGTTGATGGCGCGCTTGAAGGTCTTTTCCGGCATCGCCTCGCCGAACATCACCACGGCCGATTTGACGATCGAGCCGCATTGCCGGCAGACGGGCGCCTTGCCGGTTTCCTTCAGCATGGCGCGGCACTCGGCGATTTCGTGGCGGGCGCCGCAATAGGTGCAATTGGCATGGCGCGCATTGCCGTGCACCTCGATCACCCTGTCGTCCGGCACGCCCGATTCCTGGTGCAGGCCGTCGATGTTCTGGGTGATGATGGCGGGGCATTTGCCTGAGGCGACGAGGTCGGCCAGCATCAGATGGCCGCGATTGGGCTTCACCTCGCCCAGCGCGTCTTCCATGTCGAAGCGGCGGCGCCAGTCCTCCAGCCGGGCGGCCTCCGAGGCCATGAACTCCGAATATTCGACGATGCGGTATTTCGACCAGATGCCGCCGGGGCTCCTGAAATCGGGAATGCCGGATTCGGTGGAGATGCCGGCGCCGGTCAGCACGGCGATGGTCTCGGCTTCGTCGATGAGGCTGGCGAGATCTGGATGCATGGGGGCAGGGTAGCAGGTGGTGCCAGTCGAGGTCATGTTACTTTCGTCATCCTCGGGCCGTCCTGAGCGAAGCCGAGGGACGTGACCCAAGGATCCATTCCGTGACCTTTCGGTGAGTAGCAGTCGATGACGAGTGTTTGCGGCAGAGCAACGGAATGGATCGTCGGGTCAGGCCCGACGATGACGGAGGCACAATAGTCGAAAAAAAAGTCCGGGCGTTGGCCCGGACTTTTCTGCATCTCGACAAATGCGAAGTCGGCTCAGAGCACCGAGGACAGCCGCATGGCGACACCCATGTCGCCGGCGACCTTGATCTTGCCCTGCATGAAGGCAGCGGTCGGGTCGAGATCGCCCGAGATCAGGGATTCCATGGTGTCGAGTGTGCAGGAGACCGTGCAGTCGGCGTCGGCGTTCTCGTTGGAAACGGTGTTCGGCGAGGACATGCCGTCGACATAGATCTGGCCTTCGTCGCCCATGTCGAATTTTACCGTGGCGCCAAGGCCGGAATTGTCGCCAACCTTGGTGCGGACGGATTCGGTTGCGGATTCAAGGCTCATGATTTTTCCTCGTCTGGATGTGCCGGTACGCTGTGACCGGTCTGTGAAATGTTCGGGTTACGATGACGGCAGGCCGAAAGGCGGAGCTGCCGGCAATGCTGAAATTCTTACTAAGACGTAAGATGCGGGAATGCAATCTCCTCATTGTCGAACCGCCAGCGAGGCTAGCGGTCGCGAAGGCCAATGTGAACCGCAGTTTGTTGTCGGAAAAACGTCAGGGGTGAAAAAAAGCAGGAACAGGGTTATCTCCTGGGAGACACGTTTTCCCGGTTCGCGGATCGCTTTTCGCCGGTCCGGTTTCCGCAACTTGTGGATTCTCGCGACGAAACTGCGCATACAATCGGCTGCGGGCCCGCTCTTGGGTGCGCGTTCATGGGCATGCATGTGCCGGTCACATGCGTTGGGGCGGCACGAACAGGACCGAGACGGACACAGGATGACGACGAAGAAAATCGACCCGATCAGACCGACCGACGACGATGCGCGCGAGATGGCGCGTCTGCTCATCCGCGAGGCGCATTTCGGCGCGCTCGGTGTGGTCGAGCCGGAAACCGGCATGCCGCTGGTCTCGCGCGTGGCAATCGGCACGGATGACGAGGGCCGGGTGATCTCGCTTGCCTCCGACCTGTCGTTTCATTCCAAGGCGCTGGCCGTCGATGCGCGGGCATCCGTCATGGTGGGCGAGCCCGGCAAGGGCGATCCGCTCGCCCATCCGCGCGTGACGCTGATCGGTCGCATGGAAAAGATCGACAACGCCGCGCCGGAGCGCGTCAGCTTGCGCGAAACCTGGCTGAAGCAGCACCCCAAGGCGCAGCTCTACATCGATTTCGCCGATTTCCATTTCTACCGGCTGGCGATGGAACGCGCGCATCTCAATGGCGGGTTCGGCAAGGCCTATGTCCTGACGCCGGACGATCTCGTCATGTCCCGCATCGCCTGAGTTCTGAACGGGAGGAGGAACCCATGGAACTGCCCGACTTCATTCTCGGCCTGCCGTCGGCTGATGTGCCCTTCGACGAGAGTGTGGTGAAGACCCATGCGCTGACGTCGAAAGACGGTCTGCTCGTGTTCTTCGAATGCCTGAAGGATTTCGAGGTGCCGCCGCACAGCCATCGCGCGCAATGGGGCACGGTGCTGGAGGGCAAGCTGGACCTGACCATCGAGGGTGTGGAGAAGACGCACGGGCCGGGTGAAAGCTATTCCATTCCGGCCGGCGCGGTGCACAGCGCGAAGCTCTATGCCGGCTCGAAGTTTATCGATTTCTTCGAGGAAGCGGATCGCTACGGCATCAAGCGCTAGGCGTCAGCCGTCGACGAAAGCCTTGAATTTCTCGGCCCAGTCGGGGTGCCAGCGCGAAAGCGCGGGCCGGTTCTCGACGAGGTCGCCCGCCATCCAGGCGATGCGCTTTTCGTCGAGTTCGCGCGTCACGTCATTGTCCGGGCACAGGATGTAGAAGTCGCCCTTGCCCAGGCTGTCGAGGAAGAACTCGACCATCTGTTCCGGCGTCCACGCGCCGTCGGGCTTCGACCGTTCGTTCGCGCCGGTGATGCCTGTGTGGACCCAGCCCGGAATGAGCAGGTGCGCGCTGATCTTCGAGTTTGGCAGGTTGCGCAATTCGTGGGCCAGCAGTTCGGTGTAGGATTTCACGGCGGATTTTGCGGTGTTGTAGGCGGCATTGCCGGGCGGCAGAGTGATCCCCTGCTTGGAGCCGGTATTGACGATGGCCGCCGGTTCGCCATGCGCCAGCATCTGCGGCGCGAAAGCCTGCGTGCCGTGGACAATGCCGAAGAAATTGATGCCGAAGACCGCCCCCCACGTTTCGATGTCGTCGAGCGCGGAGGCCGACCGGCCGATGCCGGCATTGTTCATCAGCAAGGTCACGGGCGGCATGTCGGCCGCGACCCTCGCGGCGGCGGCCTGAAGGGCGCTGCGGTCCGAAACGTCGGTGCCGATGGCAATGCATGGCATGTCGCCGGCCAGTTCGCCGACCGTTTGCACCGCCGCGTCCAGGTTTTCACCGGGCAGATCGATCAGCACCAGTGCCATGCCCTTGCCGGCGAGCGCTTTGGCGGCAGCAAGACCGATGCCCGACGCCGCGCCGGTGATGACGGCAGTCTTGCCGGATGCGATGGCTGGATGGGTCATGGCGTGTTCCTTTCCAGGGTCAGGCTTGTCCGGTGCCGCAGGTTTGCCGGTGGGCTATGCGCGATGCACCTTGCCCAGCAGCCTCAGCCGGCTCACCCCGCCATCGGGATGAATCTCGAGGCGGACATGGGTTGCCGGGCCGAAATGCGGATCGACATGGGACGCGAACTCATGGATGTGATCCATGGTCAGCTTCTGCGCCGGCAGCAGTATTTTCCAGCTCTCGGATGCCTTGATCTCGTCTTCCCTGAACGGTCCCATGCGGTCGGGCAGCCAGGCGGCGCGGAGCAGACAGTGCTCGGGATAGTTTCCCTTGAAATGGGCGGTGTCGACGATCACGCGCTCGACGGTGCCGGGATGGCCGAGCTTGATGATGGTCCAGTCGTGGCCGGGGCCGCGCCGGCGCGCCGTCTCCCAGCCATCGCCCATGTTGATGCCGCGACCAGGTGACAGCAGGCGTTCGGGCGAGCCGTAATGGGCGTCAGACCATGCGATGGCGCGGCCGCCATGGAACAGGTAGGCAAGGTCGACTTCCTCGTCGTCGCCGACCTTCGACCAGTCGAAATGGGCCGCGCCATAGACGCGAAGGCGGGCGATGCCGCCGTCCGGATACATGTGCAGCCGGATATGCGTCCAGACCTTCTGGCGCAGCTGGCTGTCGGCGTTTTCGATGAAATGATGGCTGTCGCCCTGTAGCGGCGTCTTGGCGACGATCTCGGTCCAGTGCGTCTCGTCGTCGGGCTCGCCCTCGCAATAGGCGGCCTCGATCGAGCAGGCCGGCGGGTAGTTGCCGGTGAAGAAGGTGGTGTCGACGTCGAAGCCCAGCACACGGCCTGATTGGGCAAGTTTGATGATCGCCCAGTCATGGCCCGGTACGCGCTTGCGGCGCGATTCCCAGCCGTCCATCCACTTGCCGTTCTCGTCATATTCGGCCGGCAGGAAGATCGGCGGCTCGTCCTTCAGCATGCGTTCGAGCGGCGCGAAGAACTCGTCGGTTGCGTACAGGCCCCTGGCGCCGACGCGCGCGGAGGCAAGGTTAATCGTTCCGTTGGCGAAATCCGGCAGTTGCGGCATTTTCGCGGTGATCGGCTGGACCATTGTTCTTGTTCGTTTCCTCTCGCCGCCCCTTGGCGGTGCGCTTTAGGGCAGCATGTCCTCCAGTCGCAACAATGCGATCTTCTCGACTTCGGCGCAGGCTGTCGCGAATTCGGTTTCCCGGTCGTGCTCCACCCGGCGGCGGAATGCGGCAAGGATCTCGTCCTTTCCGCGACCTTTCACGGCCATGATGAAGGGGAAGCCGAATTTGGCAATATAGGAGGAATTGAGTTCGGTAAAGGTGGCTTTTTCCTCGTGAGTGAGCGAATCCAGCCCGGCGGAGGCCTGTTCGGCGGTGGATTCGGCCGTCAGGCTCTTTGCTTCGGCAAGTTTGCCGGCAAGGTCGGGATGGGCGTTGAGGACGCCGAGGCGCCGTTCGTAGGATGCCTGTCGGAAGATGCGTGTCAGCGCGCCGGCAAGGCCAGCGGCGGTGTCGTTGGCGGGACCGAGGCCCGCTTCCCACGCGCCTTCGGCGATCCAGGGCGAATGCTCGAAGATGCCGCCATAAGCTTCGACGAAGGCGGGTTTGTTCATGCGCGAGGGATGGGCGCCCGGCGTGTAGGGGTGGGTCTTGCGCCAGTGCGCCGCGATCTCGCCGCGCGTTGGCGTCCAGACATCGTCGTGGCCCCGGACGTAGTCGAGAAAACGCTTCAGCGCGCCGATGCGACCGGGACGTCCGACGAGGCGGCAATGCAGGCCGATGCTCATCATCTTCGGCGCGCCGGCCTCGCCTTCCGCGTAGAGCGCGTCGAAACTGTCTTTCAGATACTGGAAGAACGGCTCGGCATGGTCGTAGCCCGCCTGAATGGCGAAGCGCATGTCGTTGGCGTCGAGCGTGTAGGGGATGATCAGCAGCGGCTCGCCTTCCTGTCCGCCGGCGAGATGGGCGTCGTACCAGTAGGGCAGGTCGTCGTCATAGGTGTCGGAGCACCAGTCGAAGCCGCCATGACGGGCGATCATGTCGACCGTGTTGACCGAGCAACGCCCGGTATACCAGCCGGTCGGCGCACTGCCGGTAACAGCAGCATGCAGGCGGATTGCCTCTTCCATGTCGGCGCGCTCGGCGTCGAGATCGTGATCCTTGTAGTCGATCCATTTCAGCCCGTGCGAGGCGATCTCCCAGCCGGATTCCTGCATGGCGGCGACTTGCTCGGGCGAGCGCATCAGCGCGGTCGCGACGCCGTAAACAGTGGGCTTTATGCCGGCTTCCTCGAGGGCGCGGCGGATGCGCCAGAAGCCGGCGCGCGCGCCGTATTCGTAGATCGATTCCATGTTCCAGTGGCGCTGGGCCGGCCAGGGCTGCGCCCCGGTGATCTCCGACAGGAAGGCCTCGGACGCCTTGTCGCCATGCAGGATCGAGTTCTCGCCGCCTTCCTCGTAATTGACGACGAACTGGACGGCGATCTTCGCGCCATCCGGCCAGTGCGGGTCGGGCGGGTTGGCGCCGTAGCCGATCATGTCGCGAGGGTAATAGTTGGGAGGAAATGCGCTCATCTGGAATTACCTGCGTATCAAGCCATTGCCAAAACGGCAGATTAGGCCAAAACTGGCCTTGCTGGACAAGGTATTGGGAATATCGCGAGGGAGAGGATTTGTCAGGCCCTTTCGCGAGGGCGGACAAAAGGCGGTTTCCGGCTGGACAACACGCCCCGGGGGAGGAGCCGGGCCGAACCGCGAATGGGGAAGATGGGCAAGGGCAAGCTTACCACGCACGTGCTGGACACGGCGTCAGGAAAACCGGCAAGCGGCGTGACGATCGCGCTCTACCGGGTATCGGGCAATTCGCACAAGAAGATCGCCGAGGCCGTCACCAATGCTGACGGGCGGACCGACGCGCCGATCCTGCCCGAGGGCAAGTTCGGCGTCGGCGTCTATGAGCTGATCTTCTTCACCGGCGACTATCTGCGATCATCCGGACTGGTGGAGGCCGATGGCGAGGCGCCGCTGTTCCTCGACCAGATACCGATCCGCTTCGGCATCGCTGACGCCGACAGCCACTATCACGTGCCGCTGCTCATCTCGCCCTATGGCTATTCGACCTACAGGGGGAGCTAGGCCATGTACGATCTTCTGTGGGAATGGCTCAATTTCGCGACCCGCTGGCTGCATGTCATCACCGGCATCGCCTGGATCGGTTCGTCTTTCTATTTCATCGCGCTCGACCTGGAACTGAAGCCGGACGCCAAGCTGCCCAAGGGCGTGCAGGGCGACACCTGGCAGGTGCATGGCGGCGGCTTCTACCACATGATGAAATATGTGGTGGCGCCGCCCAAAATGCCCGAGGAACTGACCTGGTTCAAATGGGAGAGCTACTGGACCTGGATGTCGGGCGCCTTCCTGCTCTGCGTGTTCTATTACGCTTCGCCGGAACTGTTCCTGATCGATCCGGCCGTCGCCGACCTCGCGCCCTGGCAGGCGGTCGCACTCGGCATCGCCGGCATCGGCGTCGGCTACGCGGTCTACGATCTGCTGTGCCGCTCGCCGCTCGGCAAGAACGACAATCTGCTGTTCGCGGTGCTCTTCGTCTTCGTCGTGGCGGTCGGCTGGGGCTTCACGCAGATCTTTTCGGGACGCGGCGCTTTCATCCACACCGGCGCGCTGATCGCCACGATCATGACGGCGAACGTGTTCTTCGTCATCATGCCAAACCAGCGCAAGACCGTGGCCGCGCTGACGGCGGGCGAGGACCCGGACCCGAAATGGGGCAAGCAGGCCAAGCAGCGTTCGACGCACAACAATTACATCACCCTGCCGGTGATTTTCATGATGCTGTCGAACCATTACCCGCTGGCCTTCGCGACGAAATACAACTGGATCATCATCGCGCTGATCCTGGTGACCGGTTTCACGATCCGGCATTTCTTCAACACCATGCATGCCGGCAAGGGCCGACCCTGGTGGACCTGGGCAGCGACGGCGATCCTGTTCATGATCATCATGTGGCTGTCGCAGGCCGGCCCACCCGAACGTCCCGAGGACGAGGAGGTGGCCGTGCCGGCCAGCATGGAGAAGCTGGTCGCCAGCGCCGATTTCGACGAGGTGCGCGATATCGTCACCGGCCGATGCTCGATGTGCCATGCGCGCGAGCCTGTCTGGGACGGCATTCTGCGCGCGCCCAAGCACGTCTTCCTCGAACAGGATGGCGACATCGCACGGCATGCCGAGCAGATCTACACGCAGGCGGCGCGCTCCAACGCCATGCCGCCGGGCAACATCACCGACGTGTCGGCCGCTGACCGCGAGGTGCTGGCGCGCTGGTACGAGGAGGCGACCGGCCAGAAGCGGCATTTCTTCTGGTAAGGTGATGAACTCCCGATGCCTCCCCCTTGTGTGGAGGCGGGCCAAGCCGAGCGAAGCGCAGGGCGAGCCGGTGGGGGTAGCTGCGTCGCTAGAATGACTATCCGGTATCTGTCACTCGCATACGCTCGCGACGCCCACCCCACAAGGGGGAGGGGGATCGGTGGCGGCTTTTCATGTCTCGAGACCAGTATGGCTTCCGTCATCGTCGGGCCTGACCCGACGATCCATACCGTTTCGCCAGAACTCTCGCCCGACATCGCCAAATGTCGAATTGCCGGGTAACGGAATGGGTCCTCGGGTCACGGCCTGCGGCCGGCCCGAGGATGACGACGGCGTATTGGGATGATCTTAACCCCGGTCTGGCAGGAATGGCGGCGGTTTCACGAGGGGAACACCGCCGATGCCCGATCGCAACCGTGCCCTGATCGCCGGTTTCAACCTGCCGATGGTGACGCTGAGCCTGTTCGTCGACGGGTTCGTCTTGTGGGGTTCGTATCTCGCGGGCGGCTATCCGGTCGACGGGCAGGGCTACATCCTCGGCCGCGATTTCCTGAATTTCTGGCATTACGGGCGGGCCGCTTGGGTTGACGATCCCGTTCGCTATTACGATCCGTTCTTCTACAATGGCGTGCTCGACGCGCTGATCCCGGGCTACGACTACCCCGACCAGAACTGGTCCTACCCGCCGCATTACATGCTGCTCGCCGCGCCGTTCGGGCTGGTCGGCTATCTGTTGGCGCTGGCGCTCTACACAGCGCTCGGCCTGTTCCTCTACTGGAGATTCGTGGTTCGCGATTTCGAGGGCAGGGCGCAGCGCGTTGCGCTCTTCGCCATGCCGACAATGACGGTGTTCCTGCTCTGCGGACAGGTTTCGGCGCTGCTGGCGGTCGCCTTTGTCGCGATCTTCAAGCTCATGGACAGGCGCCCGGTCGTTGCCGGTCTGATCATCGCGCTGCTGACGGTCAAGCCGCAGATCGGGCTGGTGATCCCGCTGTTCCTGATCTTCACCGGCCGGTGGCGCGTCTTCGCTGCCGCCGCTGCTGGCACGGTCCTGTTCGTCGGTGCGTCGGTCGCCATCCACGGCGCCGACATCTGGCGACACTACCTGACCGAGTCGATTGCCGTGCAGTCGACCACGCTCATCGATTCCAATGTGGTGGTGACCGGGCTGATGCCGACCGTCTTCGTCGACCTGATGATGGTCGGCGCTGGCAGGCAGGTTGCCATGGTGGCGCAGCTTGTCGTCGCGCTCGGTGCCATCGCCATGCTGTGGCGCGTGACGCGGCTGAGCGCAGATCCGTTCGTGCAATTTGCCGCGCTCATGGCGGCGACCTTCCTCGTGACGCCCTATCTGATGGGCTACGACACGCTGGTGCTGGGCTGGGTGATGCTGGGTCTGGCGGCCCGACAAGAGATGACCGCCTGGCAGGGCGTGGTCTATCGTCTCGTCATGATCCTGTGCCCGCTCGGTGTCATCCTCGCGCTGTTCTCGTTGCCTGGCACGCCGCTTGGGCTGATCGGGCTGGCCGCGTGGATCTGGCAAATGGCGCGGCAGGAAGCCGGCGTGGCGTCGCCTCGTCCGGCCGGTCTCAATAGGGCGACAGCACCCTGAGCTGCGGCCGTGCGGGCAGGGTCCTGAGTGACACCGTTACGGAATTCGACCCTTCGCTCACCGGCTCGAAGCTTTCCGCCATGCCGGCCATGAAGCGTTGCAGGGTGAAGCTCGAGAAGAAGTGCATGGGGATGACCATGGACGAGCGCAATTGCTGCGCCAGCTCGATCATGCCGGCAAGGCTCATCGTGTAGGTGCCGTCGACCGGCACGAACAGGATGTCGAGGCGGCCGATCTGCGCGATGTGCTCCGGCGTCAGCTTGTGGTGAAGATGGCCGAGATGGCCGATGCAAAGACCGGCGACCTCGAAGATGAAGATCGAATTGCCGTCTTTCTCGTACATGATCCCGTTCGTGTAGAGATCGGTCGCGACGTTGCGGATGAAGACGTCTTCAAGTTCCAGCTCATGCTTTACCGGGCCGTCGCCGTCCGGATTCCAGCCGGACAGTACATGCGGAATGCCCGGATCGGGCGCGATCGTGTAGTGCGAGGAATGGGCGTGGTTCATGGTCACCACGTCGGGCAGGCGTCCCTCGCCGGAATAGCCGGCATAGTCGGTGACGATGACGACGCCCTTCGGCGTCTCGATCCTGAAGGCGGAGTGGCCGACATAGGTGATCGAGACCTCGTCCTCGGCCAGCGCCGTCCTGAGGATCGGTGTGTCGCCCGGCGCAAAGGCCGCCCGAATCAGGGTCGGGCCGTGGCGGTTGTCGGCGACGGCGAGGCAGGTGCTGGTCTGGGCAGAAGCGGAACCGGCAAGCGCCATGAGCGCGAACATCGCCGCCAGCGCGAGAAGCACACATGCGGCCATCGGTCTGAGGGCATTGTTCAGCATGGCGAATACCCGGTTGCCGGACAGTGGGAACCTGCAGGCAAGGCTATGCCATTCACGCCTCAAGGCAAGAGCCGGGGGGCGTTTATCGGTGCGGTGCGATCACGATTTCGTTGATGAGGCGCCCCTCCCGGATGCGGGCGGCGGGGTGGCGATCCGGGAGGGGGCAGGGGCGAGGAGCAGGGATACACCTCGCCTCGAAAAGCCTGGACCGCCTCACCTTCTCCCGATCCGTCAGGGGCGTTAGCGGATCGGGGAAGGCTTGGCGGTCCATTTGCCGGGAGCCGTCAGGGGCGTTGCCAGTCCCCGGCAAATTCTCACTTCTGGTGGTCGCAAATCCGGACGGAAAACCAGCTTCCACTTTTCCTGAATTTGCGACGTTGTTCAGCTTGGCCGCTTAGCAGACCTTGACCTTCTGGTAGACGGCCTGACCGTAGGCGTTGTAGCCGACGAACTGGGTCTGCCAGGAGCAGGCATAGACAGGCGTGCCGTAGACGGGGCCTGCATAGGCGTTCTGCGTGGCCGCGGCGCCGATGATGCCGCCGACGATCAGGCCGCCGACGAGGGCTGCGCCGAGATTGCCGGCCTGTGCC
>JBHIWX010000032.1:0-42648 GCA_041987205.1 Rhizobiaceae bacterium
AGGCGACCCTGGCGCCATTCTCGCGGATAAAGCTGCGCAGCACGAGTTCGTCCCAATGGTCGGCGACTTCCTCGAAGGGCCACACGGCGGCGGCGATCGGCTTGTCACACATCTGCTTGGAGACGGCGACGCCATAGGTCTCCACCTCCCGGTCGGTGTGGTCCGAGCCGACGCCGACATAGAGCCGGCCGTCATGGGCGAGGATCAGCGGCTCGACTTCGCCGCTTGACTGTTCGCCGCTGGCCTCCATCGTCTCCGATGTCGTCAGGCGGGCGGCGGAAACGCGGTAATAGGTCGGTGTCGCCGCAGGCCTTGCAACGCCGAGCGCTTCCAGTTCGCGGATGTGATGCTCCATCGCATCCTTGTCGCGGCCGGCCCAGCCGGCGATGACCAGTGCGCGCGGGGTGAAGTGAAGCGCGGTTTCGGCGTTCAGCGAACGGACGGCAAGGTCCAGCATGATCAGGGCACCTTCTTAATGGGAACGCGCCGGAAAGCCGCAGATACGGTCTGCATGGCGCTAAAAAAGCTTTGTAAAAAAGGTAACTTATAAATCCATATACTGTCGAGACGAAAAATGCACCGATAGCACATGCAAGGCGCCGCAAGGGCCGGAAGGTGCCCGACGGCGACGCCCTGTACCGGCAAACGATGCCAATGAGGCGCTGTGCATACGTGCCAAAATAGCTTTGACAACTAGTCAACCGACCGGCAAAAGAGCCTGTGCTCCGCAAACCGTCACGAGGAGAAGGCGCCATGCCTGACAGACCCGTCAGATCGGGGGGCAAATACACCGTAACGTCACCGGTGCTTATGCCGGGTGGCGACGACAGGGTGTTCCGGGAGTTCATCCAGGATTTCCAGGCCTTCGCCGCGCACATCTCCCAGTGTCGTTCGCTGTTCGGCATGCATGCGGGGCTGTCGGGCAGCACCTATTCCACGCTGGTGTCGATCGCGCATCTCAACCGTACCGGCGAGGTTGGCATCAGCCGGGTGGCCGAGCATCTCAGCCTGTCCGGTGCCTATGTCACCATCGAGGTGAACAAGCTGGTCAAGGCGGGGCTGATCGACAAGCAGGGCAGCGAGGCCGACCGCCGCCGGGTGATCCTGCGCGTCACCGAAAAGGGCGAGAAGGTTCTGGCCCGTTTGCGCCCCATCATCGCGCCGGTCAATGATTGCCTGTTCCAGGGCCTGACGCCCGAGGAGTTCGTGCTGCTTGCCGGCCTGATGAAACGCCTCGTGCCGAATGGTGCCCAGGCGCTGACTTTGGGCGAATATCTGGTTAACCAGACCGAGGATCAAACTCGGCCCGAGCCCGCCGAAAACGGCTAGGCCCAATCGGGCGCGCGATCACATGGCAAGGATGCGCTCGACCGTCATGGCTACGTCGAACAGCTTTTCGTCGCCCATCGTCTCGCCCATCAGCATCAGGCCGACGGGCAGGCCATCGACGGGCAGGGGCAGAGAGATCGCGCAGCGGTCGAGGAAATTGCCGACCGCGGTGTTGCGCAGCGCCAGCAGGTTCTGTCTTCCGTAAAGCCCGTCATCCGCATCGAGGTCGGCGAAGACCGGCGCTTCCATGGCGACCGTCGGCATGATCACCGCGTCGAAGGGCCGGGTGATCGCGTCGGCCGTGGCGATCATCTCGGCACGGGCAGCGCGTAACGTCTCCATCTCGCCCGGCTCCATCGCCTCTGCCTTGCGCAGGCGTACCGCGACGCGCGGATCGTAGTCCTGCGCACGCTCGGAGAGCATATTGCGATGGATCGCAAAGGCTTCGCCGCCGAGAATGCCGCCACGTGCATTGAGCTCGGGCAATCTCTCGATGTCTTCCAGCGTGATGCGGGTCAGGTGCGCACCGGCGGCGGAAAGCGTTGCGAGCGCGGAGTCGAAGGCTTTCGCAACATGCGGCGTCAGGTTTTCGAGAACGTAATTGTCGAGCACGGCCAGCTTCAGCGACGCCACGTCCAGCGGTTGCGGAAGCCGCGGTGCCTGCCCGGCCATGAGTGCATCGGCCAGCGCGCAGCAGGTCACGGAACGGGCCAGCGGGCCAATGGAATCGAAACTTGTCGAGAGGGGGAAGGTGCCTCCGGCCGTAATGCGCCTGGCCGTCGGCTTGTAGCCGGTGAGGCCGCAAAAGGCGGCCGGGATGCGGCAAGAGCCGCCGGTGTCCGTGCCGATGCCCAGCGCGGCCATGTCGTCGGCGACCGAAACGGCTGCACCCGAAGACGATCCACCGGGAATGCGGCTGCGGTCGGCCGGGTTGCCGGGTGTGCCGTAATGCGGGTTCATGCCGAGTCCTGAATAGGCAAACTCGGTCATGTTGGTATGGCCGACCACGACGAAGCCAGCCTTGCGCAGGCGATCGATGGCTTCGGCATCTTCCGCCGCAGGGGCGGCGTCGGCCAGCACTTTCGAACCGGCCGTCGTCACCTTGCCCTTGAGATCGAACAGGCATTTGACCGAAACGGGAATGCCGGCAAAGGGCGAGGGTGCGGCACCGTCCTGGCGGAGGCGATCCATCCGTTCCGCCTCGGCCAGGGCCTCGTCCGCGAAAACGGCAGTGAAGGTCCGCGCGCCTTCACCCGCCGGATCTCCGATCCGGGCAAGGCAGTCGGTGACGAGTTCGACGGACGAGGTCTCGTCTGAGGCCAGCCGGCTCGCCAGTTCCGCGACCGTCGCCGTCATGCGGTTTCGTCGTAATAGTGGATTTCCATCAGCACGCAGCCGTCCTCCGATTTGAAGGGGCCATGATATACTCCGGGCGGGCGGCAGGCATAGGTGTTCGGCGCGAACTTTGTGCCGCCTTCGCCCTTTTCGTCATTGCCGACGGTCAGGTCGCCGGAAACCAGATAGACCTCTTCCCAGTAGTCGTGCACGAAGGGGGCGGTGGTGAAGACGCCCGGATCGAAGCGGAGCAGCCGCGTGCGCGTACCCCTGCCGTTTTCCTCGTCAAGCGCGCCGGACAGGATCTTCTGCTGAATGCCGGCGGGATAGCCCGGCGGCGTGTGCCAGCCTTCCGTACCCATGTCGACGGCGAAGAATTCCATGTGTTCCTTGTTGATCGTCATCGGTGCGTGCCTCCTACGCTTCCATTGCGGCCAGTTCGGTATCGAGGTCGTAGCTGTCGAGCATGCGGTCGACGAGATGGGTGCAGCGATCCCAGTCGAAGGTCCGGAAGGAGTGCCCCTTGGTGACGAAGGACGCGCCGGCATAGAACATCTCGTATTGCGCATGGCGAGAGGCGAATTCCGAGCCGACCGCATCCCAGGCGAGCTTGAAGAATTTCACCCGCCCCTCCGATGACGTGGTCGGCGATTGCTGGGTCTTGCCGATCAGCGTGCGCAGGCCGGGATTGGCGAAATCGGCGATCGAGGAAGGCAGCATGATGAGCCCGCCGCCGGCGAGATCGCGCAGCGCGGCGATGATGTCGTTGTACATCTGCTGGGTCAGTACCTGCGCGGCGTAGAGCGTGTGACTGTCCGGCACGAAATACTGGCCGCGCTGTGTGCCCTTCACCTCCATGGCATGGACCAGCGCGTCGACCATGGCATTCTGCGCGGCAAGCTGCCCGAGCGTCTCCCGGACCTGCGGGAACTGGATCACGCCATTGGTCTCGGCGGTCTTGCGGGCGATGCCCATGAGAAAGCGCATCTTCACCATCAGCCGGATCTGCGCCTGGTAGTTCTGGTAGACATGGGCGGGCGTGGCATGAAACTGCTTCGCGCACATCTCCTTGTCCTGATTGATGAAGACCCGCTCCCAGGGGACCTTGACGTCGTCGAAATGGAGCACGGCGTCGTTCTCGTCGAAACGGCTGGCGAGCGGGTTGTCGAACACGCTGGGCGCGGCGGCTTCGTAGGATTTTCGCGACAGGATGCTGAGGCCCTTCGCGTTCATCGGCACGGCGAAGGAAATTGCGTAAGGCTCCTCGCCCTCGCGCAGCGGCTGGATGCAGGTGACGAAGACCTCGTTGGCGAGCACGCCACCGGTCGCCAGCATCTTGGCGCCTCGAATGGTCAGGCCTTCGGCGTCCTCGTCGACCACGCCGGCGGTCAGCCAGGGATCGGCCTGTTCGTGCGCCGCCTTCGAGCGGTCGGCCTGAGGGTTGATGATGACATAGGTGAGGTAGAGCTCATTGTCGCGGGCGTAGCGGTAATAGTCCTCCAGCGCCTTTGCCCGGGCGGGGTCGTAGGCTTCGAACACCTCACGACCCATATAGATGCCGGCGATGCAGGACGCGACGTGATCGGGGGCGCGTCCGAGGAAGCCGCCATGCAGTTCCGTCCAGGCCTCGAGCGCCTTGCGGCGTTCGACCAGATCGGCATGGCTCTCCGGCAATTGCCAGATGCGGTTGGCGCGGGCGCCACCCCCGCCGGGCACCGCATAGGTCATCAGCTCGACATTCTCCGGTGCGGACTGGAAGTCGTAGAGCGCGGCGACCGAGCCGACCGCGTTGCGATAGGCCGGGTGCGCGGTGGCGTCGTCGACGAGCGAGCCGTCGAGATAGATCTGTCTTCCGTCGCGCAGGCTCTCGGTGTGTTGCGCGCCTGTCTTCAGGCCTTTGGTCAGCATGGGAAATCTCCTGTCGCGAATGTCAGTAATGAACGGGCGCGGGCCAGATCGGGGCCTCTTCTTCCTGCCGGTGAAGCGTCGCGTAACGGCCCTGCGCGAAGACCAGCGGTCGACGGTCCGCGTCGCGCGACAATTGCTCGATACGCGCGATGAAAAGGCGGTGGTCGCCGGCATCGTGGACCTGATGTGCGGCGCATTCGAAGCAGGCCGCCACGCCGGCCAGCAATGGCGCGCCATGCAATGAAATTCCGGTGTCGAGGCCGGACCATTTGTCGGTGCCACGACCCGCGAAACGGTTGGACAGGGCGCTCTGGTTCTCGCTCAGCACGTGGATGGCGAAACCCTCGGCGCGTTCCCATGCCGGCAGGCCCCTTGCCTGCCTGTCGATGCTGAAGAGCACGAGCGGTGGCTGCAGTGACAGCGCGTTGAACGAGCTCATGGTCATGCCGAATCGTTCGCCGTCCACCGCGCAGGTGACGATGCACACCCCGGTAGGGAACTGGCCGAGCGCGGCCCGCAGCTGTCGTGCATCGCCTCCGTTCATGCGGCAATGATCGAATTGCCTGCCGGCTGCCCGGCCGGGGCGCCTGTCAGGGATGTTGACAGGGATGTGGCTCGTTCCGGCATGAGTCCGGTTCTTTCCGCTCGTTCCTTATCATGGATAAAATAGCTAACATTAAAAGCTATATTGTCAATCTTTTTGTGGGCGAGGCTGGTCGTGATCGACGGATCGTGCACGCGGAAGGGCGCGTCCGCGCGGACGTACTGGCGAGGCTTGAGAGAAGCGGAAGGTGCGTCGGCGAAGGCTCAGTCGATCGAGAAGCGGATCAGGGCGTTCGCGTCCGGCTCGACGCCCAAGCCCGGGAGGTCGGGCACCCGCGCGTGGCCGTTTTCCAGCACGATCTTCGGTGCCAGCAAATCGTCGCGCAATTCATTGGCGTTCAACTGGCATTCCAACAGATCGATCTGCGGCAGGACGGCCATCAGGTGCATGCTTGCGGCGAGGTTGATGTCGAGCGTGTAGGTGTGGTTCACGCAGCGCACGCCATGCTTCTCGGCCAGTTCGGCGACGCGGAGCGCCTGGGTGATGCCGGTCCGGGCGAGGTCGATCTGCACGATGTCGACGCATTCGCCCGTGATCAGTCGGGACAACTCCTCGACATCGGATGCCACTTCGCCCGCCGTGATCGGCAGCCTGGCCTTGCGCCGAAGCTGCCTGTAACCCTCGATATCGTAGGGCCGTAGCGGTTCCTCGAACCAATGCACGTCGTAGCGTGCCATCATGTCCGCGCGCTCGATGGCGCTCTCGAGGTCGTAGACATTGCAGCCGTCGACGAGCAGGGCGCGGTCCGCGCCAAGGCCGGAGCGCAAGGCCTCGACGATCGCCTCGTCCTCGCGCGCGCTGCGGCCGAGCGGATACCAGCCGAACTTGCCCGCTGGCGCGCCGTGATCGCGCACGAAACGTGCATTGGCCTCGGTTTCCTCCGGCGTCTCGCCGAGGTGGTAGGTCATGTAATAGGGCAATTCCTTGCGCCGGGCGGTGCCGATGAGGGCGTGGACCGGCTTGCCCGCCGCCTTGCCGCGAAGGTCCCACAGCGCGAGGTCGATGGCCGCCATGGCGATGCGTGTTACGCCATCGCGCGCGATATAGGAGGTGGACCGTTCCATGGCGTGCCAGGCGCCGAAAATGTCGAGCGCCGGCCTGCCCGTGATCGCAGCCGCAAGGCCGCTGGTAACGTCGTTGAGCATCGGCGCCTCGACGGCGGCGCGCAGCATGTGCGGATGGCTGTCGGCTTCGCCCCAGCCGACCAGTCCGTCATCGGTCGTGACTCGGACGAGGAAGGCGTGTAGATCGCCATAAGCGCCCTGCTTGCCATTGCCGCGCAGGATGAAAGTGTCGACAGCCTTGATCTTCATGCTTGCTGTACCGCTGTTTCCGGGGGGCTGGACAGGTTGGCGATCCGGATAGGTGCCATCCAATCTCTTTAAAATCATATAGCTTTTAGATAAAGCTTATTGCACCTCGACCGACCTGTCCATACACGCCCGAATTCGCTATGCAATCTCGAAGGTTCGCCAACGATGCTTGGGCTCTGCAACCCTCTTCAGGTGCCGAGTCGACGATGCTTGACATAAAATAATAGCTTTGTAATAAAGTTATAAAACCACAATGAAGGAGAGGGTCGATGGCCAAATTACCCACGGGTTCATCACGGGAATTCACGCGCCGCAGCGTTCTGGCGATCGGCGGCGGCATCGGCGCGGCCATTGCGCTGCCTGCCGGGTTCGCACGGGCCCAAAGCCCTACACGGGGTGGTGTGCTGCGAGTCGGCAGCGCGCATGGTGCGTCCACCGATTCCCTCGACCCGGCGACCTACTCCAACGGCTTCCAGACCTTCCTCGCGCTCGGCGGCATCCACAATTACATCACGGCGATCGACGAGCGCAACGAGCTGGCGCCGGAACTGGCCGAGGAATGGTCAAGCAACGACGATGCCAGCGAGTGGACCTTCAAGGTTCGCCCGGGCGTCACCTTCCACAACGGCAAGACGGTGACGGCCGCCGACATGGCCGCCAGCATCGACCATCATCGTGGACCGGATTCGAAATCGGGCGCGGCGGGCATTCTCAAGCAGGTCACGGAGATCAAGGCCGATGGCGACCGCCTCGTGGTCACGCTGGAAGGCCCGAACGCGGATTTCGCCTATCTGATGTCCGAGGCGCAGATTCCGGTCCTGCCTTCCGTCGACGGCAAGGTCGATGTCAGCGGTGTCGGCGCCGGCGGCTATGTGCTGCAGGAATTCGAGCCGGGTGTGCGGGCGCGGCTTGCCCGGAACGAGAATTACTGGAAGACCGACCGGGCGTGGTTCGACGCGGTCGAAATGCTGGTTATTGCCGATCCGACGGCGCGCCAGGCCGCACTGATGAGCGGCCGTGTTGACCTGATCGACCGGGTGGACCCGAAGACGGCGAAGCTGCTTGGCGGGCGCGACGGGATCGTCATGAACTCCAAGCCATCCGGCACCCATTACGCGTTGCCGATGCGCGTCGAGGCGGCGCCCTTCGGCGACGTCAATGTGCGGCTCGCGCTCAAGCATGCGCTGAACCGCGAGGAGGTTCTGGAAAAGATCCTCGGCGGGTACGGCATGGTCGGCAACGATCAGCCGATCTCTCCGGTCAACCGCTACCATGCCGACGATCTCGAGCCGCTCTCCTACGATCCCGACAAGGCCCGCCACTATCTCAAGCAGGCCGGGCAGGAGAGCCTGTCGCTGAGTCTGTCGGTCTCAGATGCGGCGTTCGTCGGCGCGGTGGACATGGCGACGCTCTATCGCGAACACGCGGCGCCCGCCGGGATCGACATCAAGGTGGTGCGCGAGCCCGCCGATGGCTACTGGTCAGATGTCTGGACCAAGAAGCCCTGGTGCGCCAGTTACTGGACCGGCCGACCGGTAGAGGACCAGCTGTTCTCGACCATCTATGCCGGCGACGCGCCCTGGAACGATACCGGCTGGTCGAATGAGCGCTTCGACAAACTGATGCTCGAGGGACGCCGCACCCTGGACGACGCCCTGCGCCGCGAAATCTATCGCGAGATGCAGCAGATCGTGCGCGACGACGCGGCCACCATCATTCCGATGTTCGCCAATTCCATGGATGCCTACACCGACAAGCTGGCCCATGGGCATGATGTGGCGGGCAATCGCGAGATGGACGGAAACCGGGCCATGGAGCGCTGGTGGTTCGCCTGATCTCCCGATAATCCCTCCTCGGGGCCGGTGCCGCCAGTTCTCCCCTGGCCGCCGGCCCCGTTTTTTTGGATGGCCCGTTTGCGGGCTGCATGAACACGGCGCAAGGGCCTGCTCGGTCCCTGCGCCGTTTTCTTGTGCCGGCCGAACCGGCGCCGGTACGCGAAGGATTATGTTGACGACCACGCGGAACTGCGCTGGTAAGGATTGGAAGATCCGCGCTGGCATCGTTCATGGCGGCATGCGGACGGGGAGAGATTGCCGGCCCGTGCCGTCGATCGGGAGGATGCATGCCGTTCCGACTGTTCTCGGACAAGGACCGTCCGGTCCACCTGGGTCCCTATCCGCTGGAGCGGCTGGCGCGGATGGACGGACCCGCCGACCTTGCCGGCGCGCCGCCGATGCGCCCGGTGCGGTTTGACCGCACGGACGCGCCGCATTCCATCGTCAACGCAATGCGCGACTACCAGGCCATGATGGATGCCATCCGTATCGGGCTGGTCAACAAGGCGCGCGCGGCATGTCCCGACGACCCCCTTGAACGCGCCAACCATCTGAAGGCCTTCGGCTATTTCTGCGACGCGTCGATGGTCGGCACCTGTCTACTGCCTTCCGGGGTCCTGCTCGCGGAGCCCTTCCGCAATGGCGATATCGACCGGCTGGCCGAGGATCTGCGTACGCGCCAGACCAAGACGCTGGCGTCCGGCATCGACCTGATCATGGCGGATCTGAAGGACAGCATGGAGGCGCCCGCGACCACGATCGAGGGGCACAGCCACGCGCTGGTCTTCCTCTACGAATATCCGCGCGACCCTTCGCCGGAGGAACCGGGTGCCGACTGGCTCGACGACGCTCAGGCGGCGCGGGCGTGCCTCCGTGCCTCCGAGACGGCCGTCGTCATCGCCAACTATCTGCGCCTGCTCGGCTTCGATGCCCGCGCTCATACCGGGTCGTCTTCCGATGTGGATCTCGGCAGGCTGGCCGTCGCGTCGGGCCTTGCGAGCTGCGAGGCGGGCCGCGTCGTCAATCCCTGGCTGGGTGAGCGCTTCGGCCTTGCCGCGGTCACCACCGATTTCGAGCTGGCGCCCGACCGCGTGCTGGCGCCGATGGCAGAACAGCCATGGTTCCGCACGAAGGGGCCGGCCTGGTGGCTCGGCAAGGGGTTCGCCAAGAACGCGTTCAACCGCGACGCCTATGCGAGGCGGCGCTATGTCGACGGCGCGCACCCTTTCGAGAAACTGAAGCGCGTCGACGCGCCGACGACCTTCATCGACGAGGAACGCGTGGCGCGCGTGCCCAAGCGCACGGACATGTTCGCGCGGGCGCAGTTCGGCGACATGGGCAAGGCCGCGCAGGACGGCGCCCGCAACGGTCATTATGCGCGCAAGGCCGCGCCCTCCATGGCCCAGCGTCGCGTGCTCGGCGCCTTCGTGCTGCTGCAGGACGGTGCACCGGAACCCGTGGTTGCCGACAGCGCGCGCGATGCCGCCCGCAATGCCGACAATGTCAAGGCGGCGGCCTATTTCCTCGGCGCGGATGCGGTCGGAATCTCGCGGTGCCCGGAATGGAGCTGGTATTCGCACGATGCGACCGGCGATCCCATCGTGCCGGAACACGACCAGGCGATCTCCTTCATCATCGACCAGGGCTACGAGACCATGGAAGGCGCCTCAGGCGACGACTGGATTTCCGTCGCCCAGTCGATGCGCGCCTATCTGCGCTTCTCCCTGATTGGCGGTGTGATCGCTAAACAAATTCGCAATCTCGGCTACAAGGCCAAAGCCCATACCGTGCTCGACGGCGAGGTGCTGCAGCCGCCGCTGCTGCTGCTGTCCGGGCTGGGCGAGGTCAGCCGCATCGGCGAAGTCATCCTCAATCCCTATCTCGGTCCCCGGCTGAAATCCGGCGTGGTGACGACCGACATGCAGCTCGCCCATGACAGGCCGATCGATTTCGGCCTCCAGTCGTTCTGCGAAAGCTGCAACAAATGCGCGCGCGAATGTCCGTCTGGTGCGATCACCGCCGGTCCGAAGCTGATGTTCAACGGCTACGAGATCTGGAAATCCGACAGCCAGAAATGCGCCACCTACCGCATCACGACCGATGGCGGCGCGATGTGCGGCAGGTGTATGAAGACCTGCCCGTGGAATCTGGAAGGGCTGTTCGCCGAAGCGACGTTCCGCTGGGCGGCGATGCATCTGCCCGGCACCGCGCCGGCGCTGGCGAAGCTCGACGACGCGCTCGGCCATGGCGGGCTGAACCCGGTCAAGAAATGGTGGTGGGATCTCGAGATCGAGGCGGATGGCGGCTATCGCCCGACGAAGCACCCGGTGAACGAGCGGGGGCTGCAGACCGATCTGAAGCTCAATTATGAGGACCAGACGCTGGCCGTCTATCCCGCCAATCTGGCGCCGCATCCCTGGCCGTTTCCGTTTCCCATGGATCGAGAGAAGGGGATCGAAGCCTATCGCGACATGATCACCGCCGACACCTACCGGGAAAGGCTGGCGCGGGGCGAGACGGAGGGGCTGGCGCACTCCTATCGGGTGGATGGCGACGCGCCGGTCATCCGTGTCGAGGTCGCCGCCGTCGAGAAGATGACGAACGACGTCACCAAATACGAATTCGTCTCGCTGGACGGCTCGCCGCTGCCCGAATGGCAGGCGGGCGCACATCTCGACATCGTCGTCGCGCCGGAGTTCCTGCGCCAGTATTCCATGTCGGGGGATCCGGCCGACCGGAGCCGCTACCAGATCGGTGTCCTGCGCGAAGACGGGGGCAGGGGCGGTTCGGCGCTGATGCACCGCATCTTCTCGAAGGGACGCAAGGTCTTCATCTCGCGGCCGATCAACCATTTCCCGCTGGACGAAGCGGCGACGCATACGCTGCTGATGGGCGGGGGCATCGGCGTGACCCCGATGATCGCGTTTGCCCACCGGCTGCATGCACTCGGCAAATCGTTCGATCTGCATTACTCGGCGAAGTCGCGGGCGAGTGCCGGTTATCTGGAAGACCTCGAACGGTTCGAGTGGAAGGATCGTGTGTATCTGCATTGTTCCGACGACGGCACGCGCGCCGATCTCGATCATGTGCTGGGGAATTATCGCGACGGCGTGCATGTCTATGTCTGCGGGCCGGACCGCTACATGAGCGCGGTCGCCGAAGCGGCGCAGCGCAACGGCTATCCGGAAGAGGCGGTGAATCTGGAATATTTCTCGGTGCCCGAGGAGCCGGAATATGTGAACCACGACTTCACGCTGCGGCTCGCCAGATCGGGCCGCGACATCGCGGTGCCGGCGAACAGGACGGCCGCGGACATGCTCAACGAGCACGGCTTCCACGTCGACGTGAAATGTTCGGACGGGCTGTGCGGCGTCTGCCAGTGCGGTCTGGTCTCAGGCGAGTTGGAGCACCGCGACTACGTGCTGTCGAAACGCCAGCGCGAGCACAGGATCATCCTGTGTCGCTCACGCGCCGCCGAACCGGACGGCGTGGTCGAAATCGACCTGTAAGTTCGCCCGGGCCTTCAGCCAATCTTAGGGGTTACCCGCGACGGTTCGCACATGTGCGGTGAATTCCGGCGTCTCCATCAGCGCCTTGCAGCGCGCGAAACGGCCGTCGGCATAGGCGCGGAAATCCTCCGCCGGGTTGTCGTTGGCGAGCTGAATCAGCCCCCACAGCGTCCATAGCAGATCGCACATCGCCTTGTAGATCACCATTCGGCCGCGATCTTCGGGGCTGGCTTCGCCGCCGAAATAGGCGGTCAGCATTTCCTCGTCCTGTTCGCCGGAAAAGCCGCCTTCGACCGAGAGATCGCCCAGATCCCACATCGGGTCGTTCATGCCGGAATATTCCCAGTCGACGATCCACATGCGTTCGCCGGTATCGAGGAAATTCTCGCATAGCGGGTCGCAATGGCATGCGACCGGTTTGACCGGGCTGGCAGCCAGCGCCTCGCGCACGGTCTCGGCCTCGCGCACCACGTCGTGATAGCCTTCGGGCAGTTCGACGTCCTTGGTCGACAGGATTTTGAGATAGTCGTCGATCATCGAGAAAAGTTCGAAGCGGAAGGGGAAAACCGCGCCGGAGGCGTGCAATTGCCGGAACGTAGCGCCGGCCCGCCCCGGCGAGCCCGTGCGGTGCTTGAAGGCGTCCGGCGTCATGGTCGCCGCCCCCTCGACGAAGCGAGTGACCATCAGGCCGGTTTCGGCGTCGAAATGCAGCACATCGGGACTGACGCCGGCCTTCGCGGCCTCGCGCGCCGCGACCGCCTCATTGGCGCGATTGATGTATTCCTCCGTCCCCTTGCCCGGGATGCGCAGGCAGTATTCTCCGGCGCGGAAGACGAGGTTGGTCAGCCCGCCCATGCGTTCGACCGGTTCCGACACGCCGTCGAGGCCCTTTAGGGTGGCGAGTGTCTCGCGGGCCAGATTCTCGTCGGTCATGCGTGCTTCCCCCGTGATTCCCATTGTCTTTGACGCTTTGAAATCTTTCACAAATCCGGCGCGAATGCTATTGTCGCGCGGCAATGAATCCAATCTCCGCGCCAATGGTCAAAGCTGATGGCGGAACAGTTCGCAGGTGGATAGTTTATGAGTGAGAACGATCATCAGGGCGGACATGACGGGCATCTCGGCGCGGTCTACGAGGCGAAGGGTGCCGACGAGGTCGCCGCGCTCTACGATCGCTGGGCCGGTACCTATGACGAGGAGATGGCGCGCAATGGCTACCGCCATCCGAGCATCTGCCTGGCGCTGCTGGCGCGCCATCTGCCCTCCGGCGCCGCACCGCTGCTCGACGCGGGCGCGGGCACCGGTCTCATCGGCGAATGGCTCGGCATTATCGGCTATCCGCACGTCGAGGCGCTCGACATTTCGCAGGGCATGCTCGACGTTGCCGCGGCCAAGGGCGCCTACAAGGCCTATCACCGTCTCGCGCTCGGCGGGACGCTGCCCTTCGCCGACCGGCAGTTCGCCGGCATCGTCTCGGCGGGCGTCTTCACAACCGGCCATGTCGGCCCGGAAGGGCTCGACGAACTGGTGCGGATCACGCGGCCGGGCGGTGCGATCGTGCTGACGGTCAAGACCACGCTGTGGGATGGCGGGATCGCCGCGAAGGTAGGGGCACTCGCCGCCGCCGGTCTGGTCAGGACCGCCGAGGCGACCGAGCCCTACGTCTCGATGCCGGGCGAAACCGGCACCGTGCCGAGCCTGGCTGTGGCGCTCACCCGACTCTGAATCGCAGGATCGACCCTCAAGCCTTCACGCGGCTGTTCGACGGATCGAGGAAAGGCTCCAGGCCGATCTTCGCCGGCACGCGTTCGTTGGCGACGACGAGTTCGTAGTCACCCGAGGTGAGGAAGTCGTCGCTGACGCCCTCGGCATTGCGGACATAGCCGTAGCCGACGCTCTTGCCGATGGTATAGCCGTAACCGCCCGAGGTGAGATAGCCGACCGTTTCGCCATTGCGCAGGATCGTCTCGCGCCCGACCAGAACGACATCCGGATCGTCGAGCGTGAAGCCGGCGAGCCGTTTGGGCAGCTCTTGTCCGACCTTCGCCTCCAGTGCCTTGCGGCCCATGAAATCGGTGTTCTTCCTGAGCTTGACCGCCCAGCCCAGCCCAGCCTCGAAGGGGGTGTCGTTCGGCGTGATGTCGGACGACCATGCGCGGTAGCCCTTTTCGAGGCGCAGGCTTTCCAGCGCGCGGTAGCCGACCGGCCTGATCCCCTCCGCCTTGCCCGCTTCCATCAGCGCGTCGAAGACCTCGCCGGTCGCGCCGATCGGCACATGCAGTTCCCAGCCCAGTTCGCCGACATAGGTGACGCGCAGCGCCCGGACGGTGTGCCCGGCGATGTCGATCTCGCGGACATGGGCAAAGGGAAAGGCTTCGCCGGAGACGTCGGCGGAGGTGACCCGCGCGAGAACCTTCCGCGCGTCCGGCCCCATCAGGGAGAGCGTGCCCCAGTTCTCGGTGATGTCGGTCAGCGTCGCGTCGCATTCGCCGGGAATGTGGTCGGCGATCCAGGCGAAGTCGTGCGTCCGGAAGCCGGTGCCGGTGACGATGTAGAAGCGATCTTCGGCGATGCGCGCCACGGTCAGGTCGGCCTCGATGCCGCCACGGCTGTTGAGCAATTGCGTGTAGGTCAGCCGGCCGATCGGTTTGGAAACGTCGTTGGCGCAGATCCAGTCGAGCGCCCGCATGGCGTCGGGGCCGGACAATTCGTATTTGGCGAAGGAGGACTGGTCGAAGATGCCGACCTTGTCACGCACATGGGCATGCTCCTCGCCGACCGGGCCGAACCAGTTCTGGCGTCCCATGGAATAGACGTCGCGCGCCTCCATGCCTTCGGGTGCGAACCAGTTGGGCCTTTCCCAGCCGAGCTTGGAGCCGAACACGGCACGGTGCGCTTTCAGCCGTTCGTAGAGCGGCGAGACGATGCGCGGCCGGCCGCTTTCATATTCCTCGTGCGGGAAGCCGATCGTGTAGTGCTTGCCATAGGCTTCCAGCGTGCGGTCGCGGACCCAGTCGCGGTCGCGGTGCATGCCGGAGAAACGGCGGATGTCGACGACCCAGAGGTCGAGCGGGGCCTCGCCGGAGACGACCCATTCGGCGAGCACCCAGCCGGCGCCGCCACCGGACGCGATGCCGAAGGCGTTGAAGCCGGCGCCGACATACATGTTGGCGCATTCGGGCGCGGTGCCGAGGATGAAATTGCCGTCGGGCGTGAAACTCTCCGGACCGTTGATCATCTGTTTGACGCCGGCCTCGGACAGCGCGGGAACGCGGATCATCGCCTGTTCCATGTGCTGTTCGAAATGGTCGAAATCGTCGTCGAAAAGGCGGAACTCCCAGTCGTTCGGCACATCGCCCGTGGTCCATGGCTGCGGGTTCGGTTCGTAACCGCCCATGACGAGACCGCCAACCTCCTCCTTGAAATAGGTGCGCCGGTCGGGGTCGCGGATCGTCGGCGCGTCCGGCGACAGCCCCTCGATCTTCTCGGTGATGATGTACTGGTGCTTGACCGGCTGCAGCGGCACGTTGATGCCGGCCATGTCGCCGACCTGTCGCGCCCATTGCCCGGCGCAGTTGACGACCTTCTCGCAGGCGATGTCGCCCTTGTCGGTCTTCACCGTGACGATGCGGTCGCCATCCATGTCGAAGCCGGTGACGCGCACCTGTTCGTGGATTTTCGCGCCGTGCATGCGCGCGCCACGTGCCAGTGACTGGGTGATGTCGGACGGGTTGGCCTGGCCGTCGGTGGGCAGCCAGCTCGCACCGACAAGGTCGGAGGTATCCATCAGCGGCCACATCGCCTTGACCTCCTGCGGCGAGAGCAATTGCATCTCCATGCCGAAGGAGCGCGCCGTGGTGGCAAGGCGGCGATATTCGGTCCAGCGGTCCTGATTGGTCGCCAGCCGCAGGCAGCCGCTCATCTTCCAGCCGGTCGCAAGCCCCGTCTCCTCGTCGAGCTTCTTGTAGAGGTCGACGGAATATTTGAGCACGCGGGTGATCGATGCCGACGAGCGCAGCTGGCCGACGAGGCCGGCCGCGTGCCAGGTCGAGCCGGAGGTGAGCTGGCCCTGTTCGAGCAGCACCACGTCGGCCTTGTGATCCTTCGCCAGGTGATAGGCCGTGGAACATCCGATGATGCCGCCGCCGATGACGACGATCTGTGCCTGTTGGGGGAGGGTCATGATGCGGGCGTTCCGTGGCTGGCGTGATAGCGGTCGAGCGCGGCGGCGAGCCGGTCGAGGTTTTCCTGCGCATAGGCTTCGTAGTCGGCGCCCGGCGCGGCGAGATAGATGGCGGAGATCATCGCCCACATCGCCTCGCGCAGCAGCGAGGCGCACTGCATGGCGTCGAAGGCGCGGCGGAGTGCGGGAACGCCCGGCCCGTCGAAATAGGCTGACAGTAACCGTTGCGACGCGTCGTCGTCCATGCCCGAATTGGACGCCGCGCCGGCCAGATCGAACATCGCGGTGTTGAAACCGGCATATTCGAAATCGATCAGCCAGAGGCGCTTGCCGTCGTCGAGGAAATTGGCGGGCAGCAAATCGTTGTGGCCGAAGATGATGGGCAGCGGCACCTGCGCCGCTTCAAGCTCGGCGGCGATCTCAAGATAGCGCGGCAGCTCGCCGGCATGCGGGCTGTTCTGCGCGGCCAGCGTTCGGGCGTAGTCGCGGATGACGTGGAAGACCCAGAACATGAAGCCCGGGCCGGAAATCTCGGCCGGCATGGCGGTGTGGAAGTCGGAGAGCAGATGCGCGATGCGTTCGGGTTCGGCGCGCATGTCGGCCTCGGTCCAGGTGCGCGCCTCGATGAAGGCGGAGACCATCACGCCGGGCTCGGCATATTCCACCTGCGGTGCGAAGCCCGCGGCATGGGCGGCACGGGCGACCGAAACCTCGCGTTCGCGCAGGACGTGGTGAAACGGATAGTCCTTGCCGAAGCGCACGACATGTTTTCCGACGCTGTCGGCCACCAGCCAGCTCTCGTTCGAAAGCCCACCGGCAAGCGGTTCCGCCTCGATCCTGCCCGACCAGCAGGGCAGGGTGGCGATCCGTTCCTCCGTGCCGTTCATGAGTCCCTCCGCCGCTTGTCTGCTCGCATGATCTCGCATCTCCTCCCTTGCGCCCTTGCCGTCAGGCCAGCCCGAGACGCGCCCTTGTGCGCGCCGCGCCGGCTGAAATCAGGCGGTCGGTGATGATGGCGATGAAGGCGACGGCAAGGCCGGCGACTAAGCCGCGTCCGGTGTCGGCCTTGGCGAGCGCGATATAGACCTCCTGTCCGAGATCGCGCGTGCCGACCAGCGCGGTGATGACCAGCATGGAAATCGCCAGCATCACCGTCTGGTTGATGCCGAGCATGATCTCCGGCAGCGCGAGCTTGAGCTTGATCTTGGTCAGCAACTGGAACGGCGTGCAGCCCATGGCGCGGCCGGCCTCGACGACGCGCGGGTCGACGCGCCTGATCCCCATGGCCGTGTAGCGGATCGCCGGCGCGATGGCGTAGGCGACAACGGCGATCATGGCGGTGAAATCACCGACGCGGAACAGCATGACGACAGGCATCAGGTAGACGAAGGAGGGCAGGGTCTGGAGCGTGTCGATGATGACCTGAACCCAGCTCCACAGCCGCTTTCGCTCGGCTGCCAGAATGCCGATGGGCATGCCGATTAGGGCTGCCACGATGACCGAGATGCCGCACAGATAGACGGTGATCATCGCCTTTTCCCACTGGCCGGTGGCGGCGATGAGAAAGGCCAGCGCCGAGACGAGCAGGCCGATCTTCCAGCCGCCGAGCCGCCAGCCGCCGAAGCCGAGCAATGCGACGACGCCGAGCCATGGCAGGCCGAGCAGGAAGCGTTTGAACGGGATCAGGATGTTGAGCAGCATCGCGTTCTTCACCGCTTCGAGCGTGTCGAAGAAGTTGACGTTGATCCACTCCACCACGCGCGAGAAGAAAGTGCCGGTCGACAGGCGGTAGTCGGCCGGGAAGGTCTGCACCCATGGCAGGACCAGACCAATCGCGAAGGTGATCAGCACGAAGGCCAGCGCGGCGACCAGATAAGGATGGCGCGATACGAAGGTGCTGTCGTCGTCCGAATGGCGCGGCGGGCGGTGGGCAAAGGCCTGGCTGAGCCGATCGAGCGCGATGGCCAGCGCGACGATGGCGAGGCCGGATTCCAGCCCGGCGCCGATGTCGAGGCGGCGCAGCGCCGACAGCACGTCATAGCCCAGTCCACCCGCGCCGATCATCGAGGCGATGATCACCATGTTGAGCGCCAGCATGATCACCTGGTTGACGCCGACCATCAGCCCGTCCTTGGCCGAGGGCACCATGACGCGCCAGGTCATCTGGCGGCGGGTGCAGCCGACCATGTTGCCGAGATCGCGGATCTCCGACGCCACGCCGTTGAGCGACAGGATGGTGATGCGGGTCATCGGCGGCATGGCGTAGACCAGGGTGGCCACGATCGCCGAGGTCGGGCCGAAGCCGAAGAGGAACAGGATCGGCACGAGATAGGCGAAGACCGGCATGGTCTGCATCAGGTCAAGCAGCGGCTTGAGCGCGATCTCGAAAGCCGGCCAGCGCCATGCGGCGATGCCGAGCAGCAGGCCACCGATCACGCCGATGGGTACGGCGACGAGGATCGACGCCAGCGTGGTCATGGCGCTCTGCCACTGGCCGAAGATCGCGAGCAGGAAGAAACAGCCGCCGGCCAGCAGGGCGAGTTGGCGCCCGCCCGCCCGGAAACCGATCAGGGTGACGATGGCGATGACGGCGATCCAGGAGATGGGCGGCAGGACCTGCACCGCGTTCGAGCCCTCGCCGGACAGCGCGCCAGTGGCGAGCAGGCTCAGCGCGAGGCGATAGGGCGCCTCGATCAGTTCGGCGATGAAGCGGGTCAGTTCGGTGAAGGTGAACAGGCCGAAGGTCGCGTCGTTGACCAGCCAGTCCATGCCATCGCCGATCCAGCGTTTGGCCGGGATCTGCCAGCCGCGCGGGTAATCGAAGGCCCAATCGAGCGCCTTGCCGCCGAACTGCCACAGCGCGAGGAAGGCGATGAGGATCGTCGCCCAGGCCGCGAGCGAGAACAGCGGCGCGCGTGTCGCGGGGGCGACCTCGGCGGGCGTCAGCGGTTCCAGCGTGGTCGCGGGATCAGCCATCGCCTCAGCCGCGCATCATGATGTCGACGACGTCGTCGCGATGGAGCGCGCCGACAGGCTTGCCCTCGGCGTCTTCGACGCGCAGCACGTTTGCGCCATCGGTGAAGCGCGCCGAAATATCGGCCACGGTCTGGCCCGTCGTGACGGCGGTGCCGTCGATGCCCTTTTTCGCGGGTTTCATGATCGAACCGACCCGGATGACCTTTGCCTTGGGCACGTTGCGCGTGAATTCGGCGACATAGTCGGTGGCCGGTTCGAGCACGATGTTCTCGGGCGTGTCGGCCTGCACGATCGCGCCATCCTTCATGATGGCGATGCGATCGGCGAGCCGGATCGCCTCGTCGAAATCATGGGTGATGAAGACGATGGTCTTCTTCAGGACCGATTGCAGGCGGATGAACTCGTCCTGCATCTCGCGTCGGATCAGAGGATCGAGGGCGGAAAAGGGTTCGTCGAGGAACCAGAGCTCGGGCTCGACGGCGAGCGAGCGCGCAATGCCGACACGCTGTTGCTGGCCGCCGGAAAGTTCGCGCGGGAAAAAGCCTTCCTTGCCGGACAGGCCGACCAGCTCGATCATCTGGCGCGCGCGCTTCTCGCGTTCCGGGCGTGGTACGCCCTGCACTTCGAGCGGGAAGGCGACATTGGCGAGCACGGTGAGATGCGGCAGCAGCGCGAAGTGCTGGAAGACCATGCCCATCTGGTGCCGGCGGATCTCGATCATCCTCGCCTCGGGCGCGGTCAGCAGGTTCTCGCCATTGAACAGGATTTCGCCCGCCGTGGGTTCGATCAGGCGCGACAGGCAGCGCACCAGTGTCGACTTGCCGGAGCCGGACAGGCCCATGATGACGAAATTCTCGCCCTCGCGGACCTCGAGATCGACGTGGCGCACGGCACCGACGAGATGGTGTCTGGCGAGTTCTTCCGTCGAGGGATTGCCGCCCGATGCGCGCAGCACGTCGGAAGCGCCCGCGCCGAAAATCTTCCAGACATCGCGGCAGACGAGTTTTGGATTGGCCGGTTTGGGATCGGTCGGCTTCGCAGCGTCCGATCTGGCCTGCCTGGTGCTGGCGCGTCTGGAAGAAGCGGGCTTTGGTGTGGCTTGAGTCATTGCCGCGCAAGCGTCCGGTTGGGAGATGTGTTCGGGGCGGGCGTTTTGCCTTCAAAGGCACTCCACCCAGCAACCGTTGTTGTCCGGGTGCCGCGCCGCCATCGCATGCGTGCAAGTGACGGCGCGGCAATCGGTTCCGGATGGTCTTTTATTTGGCCGGCAGGCCTACTTTACCCATTCCTGCCAGCGCGCCTCGTTGGCGTCCATCCAGGCAGCGACGACGTCGTCGACGGATTTGCCGTTGAGGTCGACCTCGGTGATCATCGCGCCCATCTCGTCGTTCTCGATCTTGAACGCCTTGATGACCTCATAGGCCTTGGGCCATTTGTCCTTGATGCCGGCCCAGCCGACCTTCCAGATCGGGCCACTCGGCTTGCCGCAATCATAGGCAAGGTCCGGGTTCAGTCCGGCCGAAGCCTCATTGTAGCACTCGGCGGAATATTCCGGGAAGTCGACCCATTCGCCCTTGAACTTGGCCGGGGCCCAATGCGGCGCGTAGATCCACAGCATGATCGGCGCCTTGCGCTGATAGGCCGATTCCAGTTCGGCGAAGAGCGCCGCATCGGTGCCGGCATGGACGACCTCGAAGGGCAGGTCGAGCGCCTCGACGCGTTCCTCGTCAAAACCGCCCCAGGTGACCGGTCCGCCAAGGTAGCGGCCTTTCGGCGCGGTTTCGGCCGTGGAGAAGGCTTCTGCGCAGGCCTCGTCCTTCAGCGCTTCCCAGTTGGGCAGGCCGGGGCACTTCTCCTTCATGTATTCGGGATACCACCACTCTTCCTTGGCGAGCATGCCGGTCTCGCCGAAATTCTCGACTTTGCCGGTGGCGACCGACTTGTCCATGGCTTCCTGACCCGTGGTGGCCCAGATCTCCATGGCGACGTGCAGGTCGCCCGTTTCGAGCCCGGCGAACTGCGCCAGATAGTCGGCCTGGACATAGTCGACGGAATTGCCCGCCTTCTTCAGCACTTCGCCCATGAGGTGGGTGGTGATGAGCTGGCCCGTCCAGTCATGCAGGGTCAGCTTGATGGGATCGGAAGAATCGTCGGCGTGTGCCGTTGAAAACGCGACGGTCGCCGACAGAGCGAGCGCCGCGGCGGCCATTTTCGCGATGCGTGTTCCTGGTATCATGTCGAGCCTCCTGCTCACCCTCTGTTTTTTTGCGGTACGCGCAGGGTGTTGACCTCCTGCGGCGCCTTTCAATGACACGCGACAATCCGGGGCTTGTCAACGCGGATGTGTGGCTTTTTCTGCGGTTTTGCCCGTTTTGCCTTGTATGTCACCACGACAGGCGCAAGAATGCCTTCCAAACGGACATTTTCGGGCAGGGCGACTGTGCGGAGACGAGATGAACCATTCCAAGCGCCATGGCGAGATCCTGCGTGTCCTGCGCGACGAGGGCACGGTGACGATTGCCAGCCTGGCGGCGCGGCTCGGCGTGTCGCTGGAGACGGTGCGGCGGGACGTCAAGCCGCTGACGCATAGTGGCGAAGTCCTCAAGATGCACGGGGCGGTCGGCCTGCCCTCCGTGATCGGCGAGGCGCCGTTCGAGAAGCGCATGCGCGACCAGGCTGATGCCAAGCGCGCCATCGCGAGGGCAACGGCGGCGACCATCCGCGACGGCGATTCCGTCATGCTCGACACCGGCACGACGACCAGTTTCCTGGCGCGCGAACTACTCGGTCATCGCCGGCTGACCGTGGTCACCAATTCCTCCGACATCGCCCGCACGCTCGCTACCGTGAACGGCAATCGGGTCTACATGGCGGGTGGCGAATTGCGCAGCGATTCCGGCGCGGCCTTCGGTGCCTCGGCAGTCGCCTTCGTCGCAAGCTTCGCGGTTACCCATGCGGTGATCTCGGCTGGCGCGGTCAGCCCGTCGGGCATCATGGATTTCGATCTGGAAGAGAGCGAGTTCGCCCGGATGGTGCTGTCGCGCGGCGACCGCAAGGTCGCGATCACCGATCACACGAAGTTCGGCAGACGCGGCCTTGTGCAGGTCTGCGGGCTGGCGGAGATCGACGAACTCGTCACCGATAGCGCGCCGCCGGCGGAGATCGCCGAGGAACTGCATCGCGTCTCGGCAAGGCTCACCATCGCGCAGGCCTGACCTGGCCTGAGGCGGGGAACGTCAGAAGCGGCGCGCCACTTCGGAAGGTCTGTCAGGCAGTTCGAGTCGGCTGGCATCGGCCTTGCCCCTCGCGATCACCTTGCCCCTGGCGACCACGGCCAGCCGTTTCGCGCGCAGGCGGATCGCCTCGACCGGATCGCCGGCGTCGAGGACGACGAGGTCGGCCCGGCAACCCTTTTCGAGCCCGTAGCCTTCGAGCCCCATGATCGCCGCGCTTTCCTTCGTCACCATGTCGAAGCAGCGGCGCATGTCGGCCGGGCTCGTCATCTGCGCGACATGCAGTCCCATGAAGGCGACGTCGAGCATGTCGGCGGTGCCGAGCGAGTACCAGGGGTCGAGCACGCAGTCCTGACCGAAGCCGACATGGATGCCATAGCTCAGCATTTCCGGGACGCGGGTGAGGCCGCGACGCTTGGGATAGGTATCGTGGCGGCCCTGCAACGTGATGTTGATCAGCGGATTGGGGATCGCCGCGACCTCGGCCTCCGCCATCAACGGCAGCAGTTTCGAGACATAGTAATTGTCCATGGAATGCATGGAGGTCAGGTGCGAGCCCGCGACCCTTCCCTGCAGGCCGAGACGCTGCGTCTCGTAGGCGAGCTGTTCGATGTGGCGCGACATCGGATCGTCGGTCTCGTCGCAATGCATGTCGACCATCAGGCCGCGCTCCGCCGCGATCTCGCACAGTTCGGTGACGGATTGCCGACCGTCCGCCATGGTGCGCTCGAAATGGGGAATGCCGCCGACAATGTCGACGCCCATGTCGAGTGCGCGCAGCGTGCAGTCCTTCGCGGTCGGTGAACGGAAATAACCGTCCTGCGGGAAGGCGACGATCTGGAGCGTGATGTAGTCCTTCACCTTCTCACGTACCTCGATGAGCGCGCTCACACCCGTCATGGCGTGTTCGTCGGAGGTGTCGACATGGCTGCGGATGGCGAGCAGTCCCATGGACGCGGCCCAGTCGCAATAGCGCAGCGCGCGCTCGATCACGGCTTCCTCGGTCAGCAGGGGCTTAAGTTCGCCCCACAGCGCGATGCCTTCGAGCAGGGTGCCCGACTTGTTGATGCGCGGCTGGCCGTAGGACAGCGTCGCGTCCATGTGGAAATGCGGATCGACGAAAGGCGGGCTGACGAGGTTGCCGGTAATGTCGAGCGTTTCGCCGGCCTCCGCTTCGATACCGCGCTCGACCGCCGTGATCCTGCCGCCGGCAATCGCGATGTCGGCGACCGTGCCGTCTGGTAGCGTGCCGCCCTTGAGGAGAAGATCGATGGTCATCGCTCGCCCTTCTGGTAGGGGATCATCAGCGCCTTGGGATAGGTCGCGCGGCGCGCCACGAAGATCAGCGCCACGATGGACAGGACATAGGGCATCATCAGGAAGACCTGGTAGGGGACGACGCCGCCGGTGACCTGCTGCAGGCGTACCTGATAGGCGTCGAAGGCGGCAAACAGGATCGCGCCGAGCAGGGCCTTGCCCGGCCGCCACGATCCGAAGACGACCAGCGCGATGCAGATCCAGCCGCGCCCGTTGATCATCTCGAAGAAGAAGGAATTGAAGGCCGACATGGTGAGAAAGGCACCGCCCACCGCCATCAGCGCCGAGCCAATGGCGACCGCGCCCATGCGCACCGCCGTGACTGAAATGCCTTGCGCCTCGACGGCGGACGGGTTCTCGCCTGCGGCCCTGAGCGCGAGACCGGCGGGCGTGCGGTAGAAGACCCAGGCGACCACGCCAACCAGGATGAAGGCGAGGTAGGTCAGCGGCGTCTGGTTGAACAGGGCAGGGCCGACGATCGGGATATCGGAAAGGCCGGGGATCGCCAGAGGCTGGAAGGGCTCGATCTTGGGCGGCGAGGAGACTTCGGGCAGCAGCAGGCGGTAGGAGAAATAGGTCAGGCTGGTCGCCAGCAGGGTGATGCCGATGCCGGTGACGTGCTGCGACAGGCCGAGCGGCACCGTGAGGAAACCGTGCAACAACCCGAAGGCCGCGCCGGCAAGGGCTGCGACGAGGACGCCGAACCACAGATCGCCACCGGCATAGACGGTGAACCAGCCTGCGAATGCGCCGACCGTCATGATGCCCTCAATGCCAAGGTTGAGCACGCCGGCGCGCTCGCAAATCAGTTCGCCCATGGTGGCGAAGATGAGCGGCGAGGCGATGCGGATCGCGGCGACCCAGAACGAGGCGGTGAGCAGGATCTCGAAGGCTTCCATCGTCACCTCCACCTCAGCTTGAAGCGCGACAGCATGATTGCGGCGACCATGGTGAGGAGTGCGATGGCGACCATCACCTCGGCGATGTAGCTCGGCACACCGGTCGAGCGGCTCATGGCGTCGGCACCGACGAAGATGCCGGCAACGAAGATGGCGGAGGCGACAACGCCGAGCGGATTCAGCATGGCGAGCATGGCGACGACGATGCCGGTGTAGCCATAGCCCGGCGACAGGTCGAGGGTGAGGTTGCCCTTGAGGCCGGCGACTTCCGAATAGCCGGCAAGTGCTGCCAGCCCGCCGGAGATCAGTGCCGTCTTGACGAGGACGGCGCGCACCGGGATGCCGGCAAAACCGGCCGCCTGCGGGTTATGGCCGACGGCGCGCATCTCGTAGCCGAGCACCGATTTCTTCATGATGAACCAGGTGATGCCGGCCGCCGCCAGCGCCAGCACGAAGCCGAAATGCAGCCGCTTGCCTGTGATGAGGCGCGGCAGTTGCGCCTCGGCGATGACGCTTTGTGATTTCGGCCAGCCGAGGCCCATCGGGTCCTTGAGCACGCCTTCGAGCAGCATGGAAACGAAGAGCAGCACGATGAAGTTCAGCAGCAGCGTGGTGACCACTTCGTCCACGCCGAAACGGATCTTCAGGATGGCGGGGCCGAGCAGCAGCAGCGCGCCGGCGATCATGGCCGCGATGATGAGGATCGGTGCGAGAATGGGGGCGGGCAGGGGGAGCGCGCCGGTGCCGAGGACCACGGTCGCGACCGCGCCGATATAGAGCTGTGCCTCGGCGCCGATGTTCCACAGTCTGGCGCGGAAGGCGACGGCGACGGCGAGGCCGGTGAAGATCAGCGGCGTGGCGCGCGTCAGCGTCTCGATGATCGCAAATTGCGAGCCGGCCGCGCCCCTGATGACGAGGTAGAACACGTTGAAGGGCGAGGCGCCGGCCAGCATGACCAGCACGGAGGAGATGACCAGCGTGGCGGCAATCGCGCCTGCCGGATAGAGGATGGTCGAGGCGAGCGAGGGTGCCTTCCTGGGCTCAAGCCGCATCGGCGGATGCTCCCTCTTCGAAGCCATGGCCTGCCATCAACGCGCCCAGTTCGTGGATCGTCAGTTCGCCCCGCGCGGAGGGATCGGAAATCCTTCCCCTGGACATGACGAGTATGCGGTCGGACAGGGTTCTCACCTCGTCGAGATCCTCGGAGATGAGCAGTACGGCCGCGCCACGGTCGCGCGCCGCGATCAGGCGGCGGTGGACATAGGAGACCGCGCCGATGTCGAGGCCGCGCGTCGGCTGGTTGGCGAGGATGACCAGCGGGTCGCCATCAAGCGCGCGGCCCAGGATCAGCTTCTGCATGTTGCCGCCGGAGAGCAGGCGCGCCCTGATCTCGGTCGAGGGCGTCTTCACGTCGTAATCGGCGATGATCGCCCTGGCGAAATCGCGTGCGGCGGCCATGTCGAGCACGCCGTAACGGCTGAAGCGCGATGAGCGGTAGGTCTCGGAGACGACGTTTTCGGCGATGGACATGTCGTCAATCATGCCGATGGCGTGGCGGTCCTCGGGGATGCGTCCGATCGACCTGGCGAGCGCGGCTCGCGGCGACCACTCGCCGACCGCCTCGCCCTCGATCAGGATCGTACCCGCTTTCGGTATCTGCCGTCCCTCGATCAGGCCGGAGAGCGTGGCCTGTCCATTGCCCGAGACGCCGGCGATGCCGGTAATCTCGCCGGCGCGCAGTTCGAGGTCGATGCCGGCAAGTGCCGGGCGACCCGGCGCGGGCTCGGTCGATACGCCGACCAGCGCGAACAGGGTTTTTCCGGGTTGGCCCTGCGCGACCTCAAGCGATTTCACCTCGTCGCCGACCATTTGCGCGGCCAGGGCGTGGCGGTCGGTATCGGCGGTGTTCAGCGTGGCGACGAGCCTGCCGGCGCGCAGGACGAGGCAGCGGTCGCTGATCGCCATGACCTCGCCGAGCTTGTGCGAAATGAAAATGATCGACAGGCCCTTGTCGACCAGCATGCGCAGCGTGCGGAACAGGGCGTCCGTCTCGTCTGGCGTCAGGACGGCGGTCGGCTCGTCGAGGATCAGGATGCGCACGTCGCGATAGAGCGCCTTGAGGATCTCGACGCGTTGGCGTTCGCCGACCGAAAGGTCCGAAATCGTCGCGTCCGGGTCGACCTCAAGACCGAAATCGGACGACAGTTTCCTGATCTTGTCGCGCGCGGCCCTGCGGTTCTGGCTCGGCGCGAACAGGCTCCCCGTGCCGAGCATGATGTTTTCCATCACGGTCATCTGGTCTGCCAGCGTGAAGTGCTGGTGGACCATGCCGATCCGGGCCTCGATGGCGGCAGCCGGATCGCCCGGCGGCAGGCGTTCGCCGAAAACCTCGATCTCGCCCTCGTCGGCGACATAGTGGCCGAAGAGGATGTTCATCAGCGTGGTCTTGCCCGCGCCGTTCTCGCCCAGAAGGGCGACGATCTCGCCCTTGCCGAGTTCGAAGGAGATGTCGTCATTGGCAAGGAGGTCGCCGAACCGTATCGAAATGCCGCCGAGACGGAGAACGGTCTCCGTCCCGGCATTACTAGGCGCAGTGCCTCCGGATGCCCCCCCGGAGTGGTCCATCAGCTGGATTTCGGCTCGGTGTCGTCGATCTCCACCGTGAAGCTGCCGTCCTTGATCGCGGCGGTCTTTTCCTCGACCAGCTTCATGGCTTCCTCGGGCACCTTGCCCTCGAAGGTGCCGAGCGGGGCAAGCGAGCAGCCACCCTCCTTCATGAAGGAGTAGACGCCGTAATCGTCGGCCTTGAACTCGCCCGCCTTGACCTTGGCGATGGCGGCATCGAGTGTCGGTTCGAAGTGCCAGATCGCGGAGGCGACGACGGTGTCGGGGTAGTCGGCCTGCGTGTCGATGACGTTGCCGATGGCGAGGATGTCCTTCTCCTTGGCCGCGTCGGAAACGCCGAAGCGCTCGGCATACATGATGTCGGCGCCGCCATCGATCTGGGCGAAGGCGGTTTCCTTGGCCTTGGGCGGGTCGAACCAGGAGCCGATGAAGGCGACCTGGAACGTTGTGTCGGGCGCCGTTTCCTTCACGCCGGCCATGAAGGCGTTCATCAGCCGGTTGACCTCGGGGATCGGGAAGCCGCCTACCATGCCGATCTTCTTCGATTTGGTCATGGCGCCGGCGATGATGCCCGACAGGTAGGAGGCGTCCTGGATGTAGTTGTCGAAGACGGCGAAGTTCGGCGTGTCGTCCTTCGGCTTGAAGCTGGAGCCCATCAGATAGGCCTTGTCCGGATAGTCGCGTGCGACCTGGCGCGCAGCGTCCTCGACGGCGAAGACCTCGCCAATGATCAGGTCGTGGCCGGCCTCCGAATATTCGCGCATGACGCGCTCATAGTCGCTGTTGGAGGTGCTTTCCGAATAGACATATTCGATGTCGCCGCGCTCGACGGCGGCGTTGGCCGCCTTGTGGATGCGGCTGACCCATTGCTGCTCGGTCGGCACGGTGTAGATCGCGGCGACCTTGAGCTTGGACTGGGCGTTGGCCCGGCCGATGATACCCGGCATGGCCAGTGTCGCGGAGGCGACCGCGGTCGTCTGCAGGAGCTTGCGCCTGGAAATTCCCGCGGTGAGAGAGAGCCTGCTGTCACGCGTCATTTCTTGGTTCCCCTTTTCGGATTGAAGGTTCTTTGCCTAATTTTTACCAGATGGTAAAATATAAGCAGACGACTGGCAATCCTAGTTTGCGCCGCCGCAAGCCGGGAGGGGCAGGTGGATGCAATTCGGCTGGGGATAACGTCAAAAGCGGGTGTGGACGCGGGGTTCAGTAGCGCGAAAGCACCACGCCGGCGCCCACACACACCACTGCGAGGAGGCGCTGCCAGGTGATCGCCTGCACACCGAGGCCGAACAGGCCGGCGGCGTCGATGGCAAGGGCGGCCAGAAGCTGGCCGGCGATCAGCGCGGCGATCAGGCTCAGCGCGCCCGTCTGTCCGACATTGCTCAACACCGCCCACACATAGAAGGCGCCGAGCGTGCCGCCCAGCCACATCCACCAGGGGATCGCGCGCAGGATCTCGCTTGCCGGGATATTGCCGGTTGCCGCCGTCAAAATGGCCAATACGCAAGAGCCGACCAGAAAGGAAATTCCGGCGGCAAACAGCCCGCTGCCGCTCGCCTGACCGAGCGCAGCGTTGATCGGGGTCTGGACGGAAAGCGCGACGCCGCCGAGGAAAACGAGCAGGAGCGCGAGCAGGTCTTTGGTCATGGAGGAACCCCATCGATTTGCGGTCCGGCGTGCGAAGGCGACCGGCAGGCGGGAAGAAACTTCCGGACGGGCGGGCGCGGCGAGTTGCTGCGCCGGTACTCCGGACAATCAGGTTGGGCAGGGTGCGCGGAAAATCCCCGCCGATCAATGGCAATGGACCGGCAAGACAATTCGAAAGGCTGACGGGATGCGGGACGGTCCCCGAGTTCCAGGGGCCGCCTTACTTCCCCTGCTTTGCCTTCCAGGCCTCGAACTTGTCGAGATTGCCGGGATCGGTGGCGGGGTAGAGGCCGACGATCGGGGCACCGGCCTTGACCTGCTCGAGGACGAAATCCTCGTAGAGCTCCATCGACATGGCTTCCTCGGCGATCTCGGCCGCGAGATGGCGCGGCACGATCATCACACCGTCGCCGTCGCCGACCACGATGTCGCCGGGATAGACCGGGACCGTGCCGCAACTGATCGGCACGTCGATGTCGACGGCGTGGTGCTTGGTCAGATTGGTCAGCGCGCAGGGGCCTGCCGCGAAGACGGGCATGTCGAGGACGACCGTTCCGTCGACATCGCGGATGCCGCCATCGGTAACAACGCCGGCGCCGCCCCTGACCTGGAGCCTGGTCAGCAGGATCGAACCGGCCGAGGCGGCCGAGGCATCGCGGCGGCAGTCCATCACGAGGACATGGCCGGCGGGGCAGGTCTCGATCGCCTTGCGCTGCGGGTGTTCGGGGTTGCGGAACTCGGTCAGCAGGTCGGTGTCCTCGCGCGCGGCGATGTAGCGAAGGGTGAAGGCCGGGCCGACCATGCGCGGCTTGGACGGGCCGAGACGTCCGACACCCTGTACGAAGGCGTTGCGGATGCCCCTCTTGTAGAGCAGCGTTGCGATGGTCGCCGTGCTGGCTTCGCGAAGCTTGGCCAGCGTTTCCTCGCCGACCTCGATATTTTCACTCATCCGTTGCGTTTCCTTGTCGTCGGCATGCCCGATCCGGCCACGCGCATGTCCCGGAGATTCTTGGGTTAGAAGATGTCGGGTTCCCCGACGGGCGCGCCGAAGCCGGTTTCGAGATAATCGAAATCGCAGCCCTTGTCGGCCTGCTGGATGTGACGCGAAAACATCCAGCCATAGCCTCGCTCGAAACGCTTTTCCGGCTGGGTCCATGCCTGCCTGCGTGTCGCCAGTTCCGCGTCGTCCACGAGCATGTCGAGCCGGCGGTTGGGCACGTCGAGGCGGACCGTGTCGCCATTGCGCAGCAGGGCCAGCGGGCCGCCGATGAAGGATTCCGGGCTGACATGCAGCACGCATGCGCCGAAGGATGTGCCCGACATGCGCGCGTCCGACAGGCGCACCATGTCGCGATGCCCCTTTTTCAGCAGCGCCTTGGGCATGGGCAGCATGCCCCATTCGGGCATTCCGGGGCCGCCCTGCGGCCCGGCATTGCGCAGGACGAGCACGGCGTCTGGCGTGATCTCCCAATCCTCGTCGTCGATCCTCGCCTTCAGTTCGGGATAGCTGTCGAAGACAAAGGCCGGCCCCTCATGAACCAGGAATTTCTCGTCGCAGCTTGCCGGCTTGATGACGGCGCCATCCGGCGCGAGATTGCCCCTGAGGACTGCCAGCGAGCCCTCGAAATAGACCGGGTTGTCGAGCGTGCGGATAACGTCGTCGTTGAAGACCTCGGCATCCGCGATGTTCTCGCCCAGCGTTCGCCCGTTGACGGTCAGGCAGTCGAGATTGAGTCTGTCGCCCAACCTTTTCATCAGTGCCGGCAATCCGCCCGCGTAGAAGAAATCCTCCATCAGATAGGTGTCGCCGACCGGCCTTATGTTGGCGATGACGGGCGTGCTGCGGCTCTTGGCGTCGAGATCGTCGAGGCCGAGGTCCACGCCGGCGCGCCTTGCCATGGCGATCAGATGGATGATGGCATTGGACGAGCAGCCCGTCGCCATCGCCACGGTGTTGGCGTTGTCGAAGGCTTCCGGCGTCAGGATGCGGTCCGGCGTAAGGTCGTCCCGGACCATGTCGACGATCCGCCTGCCGCATTCGGCCGACATGCGGGGATGGTTGGCGTCGGCGGCCGGGATCGAGGAGGCGCCGGGCAGGCACAGGCCGAGCGATTCCGCGATGGCGGTCATGGTCGAAGCCGTGCCCATGGTCATGCAATGGCCGAAGGAGCGGGCGATGCCCTTTTCCATCTCGCCCCAGCGGTCCTCGGACAGGTTGCCGGCGCGACGCTCGTCCCAGTATTTCCAGGCGTCCGAACCCGAACCCAGCGTCCGGCCGCGCCAGTTGCCGCGCAGCATCGGGCCTGCCGGCAGGTAGATCGTTGGCAGTCCGGCCGAGATCGCGCCCATGACGAGACCCGGCGTGGTCTTGTCGCAGCCACCCATCAGCACGACGCCGTCGACCGGGTGGGAGCGGATCTGTTCCTCGGCCTCCATGGCCAGCATGTTGCGGTAGAGCATGGTCGTCGGCTTGACCGCGCTCTCGCTGAGCGACAGAGAGGGCAGTTCGACGGGAAAGCCGCCGGCCTGCAACACGCCGCGCTTCACGTCTTCGACGCGCTGCCTGAAATGGGCATGGCACTGGCTGAGGTCGGACCAGGTGTTCAGGATGGCAATCACCGGCTTGCCCATGAAATCCTGATAGTCGTAACCCATTTGCAGCACGCGGCTGCGATGGCCGAACGAACGCAGATCGTCGGGTTCGAACCAGCGGGCGCTTCTGAGCCTCGTCTTCTTGTCGTTGTTGCCCGAAGTCATGCTTCCTCTCAAACTCTAGTTCGTGCGTCCGGTGTCGATGGCCCAGTAAGGTTGCGCGATGCCTGGCGCGAATGAAGGTGGCAGATCGGCCAGCGCCATATAGCCGCCATCCTCGCCGATCCCCTTCGAAGTGAGTGCAATGGAGCGGGCCTGCGGGCCGGTGAAGCACATTTTCGTCGGCGCGGGGAACGGCACCGGTATCCGCTCATCCAGCCGACCCTGCCTGTCGAACACGTAAAGCTCGGCGCCGTCGACGCCGGCGATCCAGTAACGGCCGCGTTCGTCGAGCGCGGCGCCGTCCGGCCTTCCGTCGAGTTCGTGGATCTTCGCGAACAGGGAAGCTTCGCCCAGTGCACCTGTCGGCGGCTCCAGCGGCCGGACCCAGATGCTTTGGACATCCGGATGCGAGTCGGAACAGTAAAGGCGGCCGTGGTCGATATCGGCCGCGAGGCCGTTGGGGATGGAGAGGCCCGTAATGACTGTTTCGAGCGTGCGGTCTTGCGAAACGGTCAGGACCGCCGCCGCGCCCGGGGTTGCGTCGAGCGCCATGGTCGAGGCCCAGAGCCGTCCGGTGCGATCGACTGTGGCGTCGTTGAAACGGCGGCCCGGCGCATCCAGTGTTATCATGCGTTCGAAAACGGATGTGCGGGGTTCGAAGGAAAAGATGCCGGATTGCATGCCGACGGCCAGCCTTGCCGGTCCCGTGAGTACGACAAAGCCCGGTATTTCCGGCGTGTCCGTGATCTCTACATGGTCCGAACCCAGGCGTGCGCGCAGCATCTTGCGGCCGTCGATATCGACCCACCAGACGTCATCGGTCGCGGGGTCCCACACCGGGCTCTCGCCCAGTTCCGTCCGGCTTCCCGTCTGGCGAAGCTGCTTGAATTTCAAACCTGTACTCAGCACTGGCCGGATCCCTCCCTTCGATCCAGGACAACGGTTTTCGGATAGTTTCAGAAAACCAGTTGACACGCGATCATTGGCTTAACTAGGATATTAATGCAACTAATATTTTAGATGTGAATCCGCTGGGGTTCTCATTGGGAGGAAGACATGAATCGTACCATCAAGACGCTCGGACTCTGCGTGGCTTTTGCCGCAGGGCTGGGCATTGCCGTGCCTGCCTTCGCGGAAACCACCCTTCGTATCGGCACCGTTCTGGCGCCTGACGATCCAATGGGGCAGGGCCTGGACAAGTTCAAGAAGGAAGTCGAGGAAGCAACCAACGGCGAAGTGAAGGTTCAGGTCTTCCACAATTCGCAGCTTGGCGACACCACGGAAATGATCGACCAGGCACGTGCCGGCGCCAATGTTGGTACCGTCACCGACGTTGCCCGCCTGTCGAGCTTCGTGCCCTCGCTTGCCATCATGTCGGCGCCGTTCCTGTTCGACACCTATGAGCAGGCCGACAAGTTCGCGCTGTCCGACGAATATCTCGCCTGGGGCGACGAGTTGAAGGAGAAATCCGGTCTCGCGATGCTCGCCTCGAACTGGTACCAGGGCGCGCGTCATGCGCTGACCCAGAAGCCGGTCTCGACGCCGGCCGACCTGAGCGGCGTGCGCATGCGCACGATCGGCGCGCCGATCTGGATCGAGACCATCCGCGCCATGGGTGCCGAGCCGACCCCGATCGCCTGGGGTGAAGTCTATTCGGCCCTGCAACTCGGCACGATCGACGCTGCCGAGGCCCAGCCGACCGCCATCAAGGGCGCCAAGCTCTATGAAGTCATCAAGAACGTGACCAAGACCGGTCACATCCAGCTGGTGACGGCGCTGGTGGTCTCTGCCACGGCGTGGGACGAGATTTCCGCGGAGAACCAGAAGATCGTGCGCGATCTCGCCGTGGAAAACGGTCGTTACGCCTCCAACCTGACCATCGAGCTTGGTGAAGAGGCCTTGGCCTTCGTCGCCGATCAGGGGATAAGTGTCTCCGAGGTCGATCTCGCGCCCTTCAAGGAAGCGGTCGCCAGCGTCTACGGCAAGCTCGACCTCGAAAAAGAGGCGGCCCTCGTCAACAAGATCCTCGGGCGTTAGTCCGGTTTCAACAGGGCGCAGGCAGTCAGAGGCGGTCACATGCTCAGACACGTCGAAATTGCCTGCGCCGTCCTGCTTCTCGCGGCGGTCGTCGTCCTCGTCGGCTTCGCCTCGGTGGCGCGTGCCATGGGATCGCCCATCATCTGGTCGATCGAGATCGCGCAACTCCTGTTTCTCTGGCTTTGCATCTTCGCCATCGACCTGGCGTTCCAGGACGAGCGGCATTTCGGCATCTCCCTGATCCTCGACAACGTTCCGGAAGCCGGCCGGAAAGCGATCGAGATCTTCAACATCCTGGTGATGATCGGCCTGCTCGTCTTCCTGATGCGGTATGCGTGGAAGAACATGATCCTGATGCATCCCCGTCTCGACGGCGCGCTGCAGATACCCGGCTCATATTTCCATGCCAGCATGGTGATCGGCTTCGCGCTGCTGATCCGGACGCTTGTCGTCAAGCTGATCGAGCGCATACGCGGGAAGGCCGACGCCTGATGCTGCTTCTGATCGCTGGCCTGTTCACGCTCTTCCTCCTGATCGGGATGCCGGTGGCGTTCGCCCTGATGCTCGCCTCGTTCCCGGTCTTCGTGATGACCGGCACGATGCCGCCGACGGTCGCCATCCAGAAGATGGTCACGGCGACGCAGAGCTTTCCGCTGCTCGCGGTGCCCTTTTTCATCTTCGCCGGCAATCTGATGAACTCGACCGGCATCACCGATCGCCTGATCACCTTCGCGCGCCTGCTGACGGGCTGGCTCGCCGGCGGGCTCGGCCAGGTCTCCATCGCGCTCAGCCTGATGATGGGCGGCATTTCCGGTTCGGCGGTGGCCGACGCGGCGATGGAGGCGCGCCTGCTCGGCCCCTCCATGATCGCCAAGGGCGGCTATTCGAAAGCCGCGACGGCGGCGGTGCTCGCCTTCGGTTCGATCATCACCGCGACCATCCCGCCCAGCATCGGGCTCATTCTCTTCGGCTTCATCAATGAAGTGTCGATCGGACGGCTGTTCCTGGCCGGCATAATTCCGGGCGTTTTGCTGACACTGGTGCTGATGGCGACCGCCTGGATCGTGGCGAAACGCAATGGCTACGCGCCCGATCTGACCCGCCCGCCGACGCTGGGCGAACTCTGGGCGAGTTTCCGGGAGAGCATCTGGGCGCTGGCCTTCCCGGTCATCCTGATCGTCGGGTTCCGGTTCGGCTTCTTCACCGCCACCGAGGCCGGCGCGTTCCTGGTGTTCTACGCGCTGTTCGTCGGGTTCTTCATCTATCGCGAACTCACCATGATGAAGCTTTTCGAGGCGATCAAGGGATCGGTCGCCGATCTGGGCATGGTCATGCTGCTGATCATGATGGCGGCCGTGCTCGGCTATGCCGTCACGCTTGAGCAGGGACCGCAGCAGATCGCGGAACTGGTGACCTCGCTCACCGAGAACCCCTATGCGATCCTGATCCTCGTCCTGCTACTGTTGCTTATCAGCGGCATGTTCATCGAAGGTGCGGCGAACATTCTGCTGGTCACGCCCATCGTGCTGCCGGTGCTGACTCAAGCCGGGTTCGATCCCATCCATATGGGCATCCTGATCGTCACGCTGATCAATATCGGCGGCCTGACCCCGCCTGTCGGGGTCATCATGTTCACGGTATGCGGCATTCTCGACGTCAAGACGGGCGAGTTCACGAAGGCCTCGATGCCCTATTTTCTCGGGCTCATCGTTTTCCTGGCGCTGCTGATAGCTTTCCCGGCGCTTTCGCTTTATGTCCCGAACCGGGTAATGTAGGCCGGCTCCCGTCACGAGGATCGAATGTCCATGAATGTCAGTTCCCTGTCAGAAGCATTGGTCAATGCATCCGACGAGCTGGCCGGACCGATCGCGCATGGTTCGGCGGCCGGGCGTGTCTATACGCGGTTGAGAAACAAGATCCTTTCGCTCGAATTGCTGCCGGGCGCCATTCTCTCGCGCGCCGAGATCGCCAAGGAAAACGAGGTCAGCCAGTCGCCCGTGCGCGAAGCGATCCAGCTGCTGGAAAAGGAGGGGCTGGTCGTCTCCTTCCCGCAGTCCAAGACGCTGGTCACAAAGATCGATGTCGAGCATGCGCGCGAAACGCAGTTCCTGCGGCTGAGCGTGGAGCTCGAAGTCGTCCGCACGCTGGCGCGCGCCAACGATCCCGAATTGCTGCTGCCGACCTCGCGCATCCTGCGCATGCAGAAGATGGCGGGCGAGGACCGCGACATTTCCGAATTCACCGGTCTCGATCGGCTGTTCCATCTCTCGCTCTTCCAGGCGGCGAAGGTAATCTCGCTGTGGCACCTGATCGCCGGACGGTCCGGCCATATCGATCGCCTGAGGCGGCTCAACCTGCCGGACCCCGGCAAGATGGCAGCCGTGCTCGAGCATCACGAGCGCATTCTCGCGGCGCTGTCGGATGGCGATGTCGAGGGTGTCGAAGCGCATGTCCGGGCGCATCTATCCGGCACGCTGGCGTCGCTGCCGGCGATCATGGAAAGCCATCCGGACTATTTCACCGACGACGCATAGGCGAGGGCGGGCAGACCGGGGCAGAGCGTCAGGCGAGGCGCCGAACCGCTTCTAGCTTGCCCTTGTCGACAGCTTCCAGTCCTTCGCCGAGGCCGGTTCCATCTGCGGGACGGCGGTGCGCAGCGCTGCGATGAAGTCGGCGGGCGCGGCGGTCAGCAAGCCGACCTCGGCCTCGTTGAAGAAGCGCAGCACACGATCCTCGACCTCGGCCAGTTCGATGCCGCGCAGGGCTGCTTCCAGATCGAGCACGGTGCGCGGCGGGGTGACGAAGAAATCGCCGGTGATGACGATTTCGCGCACGCGGTTCTGGCGCGGGCCCTCGAGCCTGACATGGGCGTTGATCGTGCCGCCAGCGCCGGTATGGCTGCCCGACAGGACCTCGGAGGCGGAGTTCGGATCGTCGATCGAATAGACGAAGTCGACGGTGCCGATCTCCTCCTCGAAGATTTCACGGGCCAGCCTTTCCTCGGCCTCGGTGATGGCGCCTTGCTCGGGAATGATGCCGAGCCGGTCGGAGAAGCCTTCGAGCAGGGCCTCCTTCACCTCCTCGATCGGCGGCGGCAGGCCGTCGAACAATTCCTTTATCGTGACGACGCGCTGCGCGCCGGAGGTCTGGCCGCGCTTGGCGAGCTTGGCGGCTGGGATGTTGAGGAGCGAGGCCATCTTCTCGCCGTCCATGTCGACCAGTGTTGTGCCCTGGTAGAAGATGGTCGTGCCATCGAAAAAGCCGCCCGTACCGGAAATCTTGTGGCCCTCGACCTCGATGTCGTTTCGCGGGCGGTAACGCGCCTCGATGCCGAGCTTCGAAAGGCCATGCGCGGCGGCCTGGCAGATTTCGCTCGTCAGCTCGCCGAGATTGGCGATCGCCAGCGTATCGCGGTGGAAGACCAGTTCCCAGCCGAACTGCCCCTCGTCGAGATAGAGCGCGCCGCCGCCGGTGACGCGCCTTCCGATGCCGACGCCGGCCTCACGGCAGGCATCGAGGTTCAGCTCGTGCGACAGCGCCTGATGGCGGCCGACCAGCACGGAAGGCGGAAACTGCAGAAAGCGGATTGTGTCGGGAATATCGCCCGCCTTGTGGGCGTCGATCAGCATCTGGTCGAAGGCGATTTGCTCGCGGCACGGCCGGATGCCGGTGTCGATGACGCGGAATTTCCTGCTCATGGTGTCTGCCCCGCTACCCACTCAGTCTTCGTCGATCATGTCGAATTCCTCGCCGGGAACGTAGCGCTCGCCCGGCCGGTCCATACCGAGCTGGCTGCGCACCTTGCGGATATCGACGTCATCCAGCGCGAAGGGATAGCTGGCGATGTTGGACGGCGGGGAATCGCCATAGGGCCGGTCGCAGGCCGAGATGTCCTCGGCGAATTTGCCGGGGCAGCCGGAGGTACGAAACGCGATGCCGGAATCGATCGTGGCGTCGAGTTCGGATTTCGGAATGCCGAAATCGATGACCCGGCCGTTCTCGTCGAATTTCATCTGATCGACCCGCGCGCCGCAATAGTCGATCAAATAGCGGCCGAGCTGGACCCGGCGCCACTGATCGCGCGGCGTTGCCGGCAGATGGTCCATCAGCGAGCCTTTTTCGGGGAAGAAACAGAACATGTGCGAATGGCCGCCAAGGTCGACGAGCTGCTGGACGAGCGACAGCACGTCGTGTTCGGTCTCGCCCATACCGACGATGATATGGGCGCCGAATTTCTGAGGCCCGAAGATGTCGCGGGCGTCGAGCAGCACTTCCCAGTATTTTTTCCAGCTGTGCGGCGACTGCACGCCCTTGCCGCGCGTGCGGTCGAAGATCGCCGGCGTCGCCGCGTCGAGCGCGACGGTGAAGATGTCGGAGCCCATCTCGTGCAGCGTCGCGACGTCGTCGCGCGTCATGGTCGTCGGGTTCGACAGGATGGAGATCGGGATCGCCGACGGGTCGATCCGGTCGGTCCATTTCTTCAGGACGGTGACGGTATCCTCGTCGGAATTGGGATGGGTGATCATCGAGATGCACATGCGGTGGAAGGGCGAGCCTCCCGGTTTTTGGGCAATGTCGCGTGCGACGATGTCGACAACTTCCTCCATCGGCACGGCCGGCCAGTCGACACGGATGAAATTGCGATCGGCGTAGTCGCGTTCGGCCTCGCGATGACGGGCAAGGCCGCAATAGGCGCAGTTCGCCCGGCAGCCCTCGGGATAGGTGAGCAGCAGGTTCAGACATCGCGTGCACGAGCAGCGGTGCATCTGGCCCGGCACGAGGCCGAGCGTGATCGCCGCGGCCGTCGACATCTGCACATAGTCGGGCGAGCGCATGTGCGGGGTGAGGATGTTGTATTTCGGGAAATAGGCGCCCTGCGGCGCGACATTGGCGTCCTTGACCGGCTTGCCGTTGCGAAACTGCGCCGGCGTGGTGCCCGGAACGCGAGGTTCCATCAGGTCGAAGCGGTTGAAGTCCAGTCCGCCGGCGCCGGCCGCGCCGGGGATGGCACCTTCCGGTTTCAAACAGGTCATGCCGTCATCCTCGCTTCCTCGAACGCGTGGTCTCGCGCGTCATCGTTCCAATATTGCGGGTAGGCGATCCAGCCGCCGCGCATGTCGCGCGCGGACGGCTCGCTTGTGCCCCTGTAGAGGTCGAGTATCTGCCGGCGCCGTTTCAGCGCCAGCGCCAGTGACCTGCCGAACAGGGCCTCGATCTCGTCGCGATAGTCCCCGCCCGCGTCGCGGTCGCCGTCGATCATGGCGGCGGCTGCCTCGCCGGCCAGCCTGCCGGAAAGGACCGCCGCGTTGATGCCCGCGCCGGTCACCGGATTGGTGAGGCCAGCCGCGTCGCCGGTCAGAAGGATGTCCGTGTCGCCCAGTCGCGCATCGAGACCGGTGATCCCGCCGACGGGAATGGCGCCGCCGGTATGGGCGTGGATCGTTCCTCCGACACGGCCCTCGGTCACCAGCCGGGCATGGAGCGTCTCAAGCAGGGGTTTCAGGCGGTACTTCTGCGCTGCGACGACGCCGAGACCGAGATTACAGATGCGGCCCTTGGGGAACAGCCAGCCATAGCCGCCGACGATATCGGGGTGCAGGAAAATGTCGGTGCCGCCATGCGGCACCAGCAGGTCGACGGTGATCTGGCGGGTTTCGACCAGTTCGCGGTTTGGCAGGCCGACCGCCTTGCCGACCGGCGAGTGCGGTCCGTCGGCGCCGACGATCACCTTCGCCCGGATCACCGTGCCGTCGGCCAGGCGAACCGTGCCATCGGGCGAGATCTCGCGGACAGGGGAGGCGAAGCGGCATTCGGCGCCTGCCGCCTGTGCCTGCTCGACGAGGCCCGCATCGAAGCGGGCGCGGTCGATCATGTAGCCGCGAAAGTCCGGGGTCAGGTCGGCATCCTCTCCGCCGACAAAGGTCAGCATGCGGTCGATGTTCTGCACGCGGGAATCGTCGTCGTCGAAGAGGTCCGAGCCGATCATCATGGGCACGAACTCGGCGCACTGAACCGGCAGGCCGGGCATGGCGTTGCGCTCTACGGCGAGTACGTTCAGGCCGGCTTTCGCGGCGGCACGAGCCGCCGAGGCGCCGGCGGGGCCGAGGCCGCAGACCAGAACGTCGATGTCGACCGTGCCGGTCACGCCGCGCAAGAGGGAACGCGGATTCCCTTCCCGGCGATTTCCTGCCTGGCACCGGATTCGAGGCGCGCGCCGATCTTGATCGAACAGCAGGCATGTTCCTGATGGAATTCGCGGCCGATCGCCTTCGAGACGGCAATCGCGCCCTCTGCGGGGAAGGCGATGCCGTCAAGGCCTGCCATCACGGCATAGGCGTCGGTGATCCGCTTGTGCATGCCGGGCGGTCGGGCGCAGCCGAGCAGGACCTGCCGGTCGGGCAGGCGGCGGCGGGCCTCCAGGAAGATGCGGCCAACATCACCGGTCGCCGGCGTCCTGAAGGTGCCGGGTTTGGCGTAGAACGGCATGATGACGACAAGGACCAGCGCGTTGACCGGATGGCGCGCGATCATGTCCAGCGCATTCGCCTCGCCGAGGATCTCGCCATAGTGCAGGCCGACGACGATGTGCGGCGAGACCTCCATCGAGGTTGCGGTGAGCGCAGCAAGCGTCGCCTCGAAATCCTCCACCGGCCGGTCGAGATGGTAGACCTGCTCGATCGTCTCCTGCGCGCCGATGACATCCATCATGGCGGTGTCGACGCCGGCGGCCTCCATGCGCTTCGCGCCCTTCTCGTCGGTGAGCGCGGTGTGGATGGCGATCTTGAGATGCGGGAAATCGCGCTTCAGCTTCTCGATGACGGGGTAGAAGCGCTCATAGCGGATCTCGTTCTTCCGGTTGGAACCGCCCGACAGCAGGAAGCCCTGCAGGTTCTGCAACTGGATCAGCGCGCGCACCTTGCGGTCCAGCATGTCCGGCTTGGTCGCCGGGATCATAGGTTCGAGGATCTTCGCCTGACAATGATCGCAATCGAGGGCGCAGGCGCCGGCGGTGATCGAGAAGGCGGGGAAGGAGTTCTTGCCGCAGCTCTTCAATTCGCTGGAATCGTATTCCTTGAAGGTCGGTGTGGAAAAGCGGATCGGGCCGGCCTGCGTCTCTGCCGCCGAGGCCTCGAGTTCGGCCACGAGCGCGGGATCGAACTCCGCGTCCTCCAAATCCTCGATTGCCGTGATCCGTTCGAGCCAGTTGCCCACTTCGAATCCGCCTCCCTTATATCCGAACATTCTAATATTCGCATCTGTCGGAGGAAACTTCAAGCGGTACGGTAGCGCTGCGCAATTCTCCCGGCAATGCGGGCATCCAGTCAATGAGGGGTGTCCCCGGTGACGGCTGCTATGCGAGCACGGCTTCCGCAATTTGGCGGATGCGGTCGCGCACGGGACCGTCATTGCGCGGGTCGGCGAGCGTGGTGGTCCAGCCGGGTAGCACGTCTTCCTCGTCGACGAGGTCGCATTCGAGGCTTTCGAGCAGCGCGACGCTCTCAGGCGGCAGCGTGACCGGAATGGTCCTGCCGGAGAGCCGACCCCACAGGCCGGTCCAGTAGCGTGCCACCGTCCATGGATTGTAGCCGCCGCCGCCCAGCACGACAGTGGAGCCACAAAGCCCGGTCAGCGCGGTGACCGCGTCCCACAGGCAGGTGTTCGACAGCTCCATGGTGGACAGGGGATCACCGGCGAGCGGATCGGCGCCGCAGGTGATGACCATGGCCTGCGGGCGGAAATCATGCGCCAGCGGCAGCACGGCGCTTGCCATCAGCCAGTCCATCTCGGTGTCGTTGATGTTGCGCGGCACGGGCAGGTTGCGGGCATTGCCACCGGCGCGATCTTCGAGCTTGCCGGTCTTCGGCCAGCGGTCTTCCTCATGGGTCGAAATCAGGAACACGCGCTCGTCGCCAGCGAAGGCCATCTCCACGCCGTCGCCATGATGGGCGTCGAGATCGACATAAAGCACACGCTCGAACCCCTGCTCCAGGAAGGTGAGGATGGCGAAGACGGGATCGTTGAAATAGCAGAAGCCGCTGGCGTGATCGCGCATCGCGTGATGCGTGCCGCCAGGGGGGTGGTAGGCGATGCCGCCTTTCGCGGCGAGTTTCGCGGCGAGGATCGAACCGCCGACGGCGGTCGCGGCGCGTTGGAACAGGCCCTTGAAGATCGGATTTTCCATGGTGCCGATCCGGTATCGCTCGCGCGCGGCCGGCGGCACGGGACCGTGTTCCTCCCCGGCCTTCAGCGCGGTGACATAGTCGGCATCGTGAAATTTCAGCAGTTCGTTGAGGCTTGCCGTGGGACTGCGGACATAAGCGTCCGGGCCGGAGGGCGCGAGCCAGCCAAGCTGTTCGCACAGGGTGAGCACGGTGCCGATGCGGGCAATGCCGAGCGGATGGTTCGGGCCGTAGCCCGTCGCTCGATAGATCTCGCTGGAAATGAAATGCGCCGTCAAAAGACCGCCATGTCCTTCAGCGCGCCGAACCGGGCGGCGTGCTTGCGGCGAAATTCCTCGGGAATTTCCACGGCTTCGCGCGTCTCGTGATCCATGACGATGGAGTTGGCGCTGATCGAGGCGAGGGGCCGGTGGCCGGGCACCGTGACCATCTGGTTCGACAGCGGCAGCATCCTGGACGACATGCGCGGTACCCAGGAGAAGACGGCATAGTCCTGTCCGGCCCTGACGGGCTCATGCAACGTCAGCTTCATTTCCACGGCTGCACCGCCATAGTCGTTGTCGGCGAACCATTTCATGTCGAAACCGGCAAAGGCCCAGAGCTGGCTGGCAGAGGTGAAGAAGCGGCCGACAAGATCGCCGTCATTCATGCATCCGTCGCCGTCGCATTCGTCCTCGCCGACGCGGTTGCGATGGGCGACCATCGCCAGTCGGCTATCGGCGAGTTCATCGGTGTTGGCGGGAAGATATCGGCCGGCCGGGATGCTGCGCGGCTTCGCCTTGGCGGGTGGCCCACCCTGCGTGCCCGGCAGTTCCCGCGGCGTGGCGGGGAAATCGGAATCCATGCAGGTCGCCGAAATGAAACCGCGATCGGCATCCTGCAACACATGCAGTATCTGGCCCTGATGGTCGCCCGCGCCGATCTGCACCGAGAGCACGACGGTCCTAGCGTTTTCCTCCAGCTC
>JBHIWX010000033.1:0-41042 GCA_041987205.1 Rhizobiaceae bacterium
ACAGGTTGGCGGGTCGGCTGGGGAATAGGGCCCGAACCGATGATACGGGCCATGATCGCCGTACAGGGTCAGGCGACCTCCGGTACGTGCACCATTTCGCAGTTCGCGGCTCTGGAGGCGCTGACGGGCGATCAAACGCTTCTCGCCGAGAGGCGCCAGAGCTTTATGGAGCGGCGCAACAAGGTCGTAGGCTGGCTGAACGCCATCGACGGTATCGAATGCGACACGCCTGATGGCGCGTTCTTCGCATTTCCTTCCTGCAAGGCACTTCTTGGCCTGGGCAAGGGACGTCCCAGCGACGATGTCGAGCTTTGCCGCCATTTGCTGGACGATGTCGGCGTGGCGATTGTCTCCGGCACGTCTTTCGGCATGCCCGGTTTCCTGCGCTTGTCGTTCGCCTATTCCGAAGAGAGTCTTTCTCAGGGGGTCGCACGCATCGGCGAGTTCGTTAAGAGGTTGACGGCGTGATACGCATGAACTCCTGCTTGAGTCCAACCCTCAATGGCCGCTCAAAATGCGGCTCTGCGCCATACGGACAAGCCTGATCATGGATAGAGCCGACATCGTTCACGAGAACTTTCTGCGCCGTGTAGCGGGCGGCGATCTCCCGTCCGGCAATCCGCCGTCGGGGGATTTGTCGGCGGCCATGGCCGTATCGATTTTCAGATCGGGCTGTCTGACCCGCGCCCTCGATCTCGAAAGCCGGGCGATGCAGAAGGCTGGCCAAGGTTTCTACACCATCGGCTCGTCGGGGCATGAAGGCATCGCTGCCATCGCCGCCGCCTTGCGGCCGACCGACATGGCGTTCCTGCATTATCGCGATGCCGCGTTCCAGATCGCCCGCGCCGCCCAAATTCCCGGCCAGTCCGTCGCGCGGGACATGCTGTTGTCGTTTGCTTGTTCTTCGCAAGACCCGATCTCGGGTGGAAGGCACAAGGTACTTGGCTCGAAGGCACTCAACATCCCGCCCCAGACTTCGACCATCGCGAGCCATCTGCCGAAGGCCGTAGGCGCTGCCTATTCGATCGCAATCAGCGCGCGCCGCGAACTGGAACACCATACACTGCCGAGCGACGCCATCGTCTACTGTTCCTTCGGAGACGCTTCGGCGAACCATTCCACCGCACAAGGCGCATTCAACACCGCCCAGTGGACCGCCTATCAGTCGATACCCATGCCGCTGCTCTTCGTCTGCGAGGACAACGGCATAGGAATCTCGACGCGCACGCCGCAAGGCTGGATTGCGTCGACATTCTCCAACCGTGCCGGACTAGAATACTTCTCATGCGACGGACTCGATATCTATGAAACGCATCGCGTCGCGCGAGAGGCCGCCGAATTCGTCCGCAAGCGCCGCCGCCCGGCTTTCCTGCATGTCCGCACCTTGCGCCTCTACGGGCACGCCGGCGCGGACGTGCCGACCACCTATCTGACGCGCGAATTCGTGGAAGCCGAGGAGGCCAACGATCCGCTTCTGCATTCCGTCCGTTTGATGCGGGACGCCGGCGCACTCGATCCCGCTGCCGCACTCGATATCTACAAGGACGAAATCCGGCGCGTCGGACGTATCAGGCAGGAGGTGGTGACAAGGCCGCATCTGCGCTCCGCCGAGGAGGTGATGGCGAGCATCGTTCCGCCGAAACGCGATTGCGCCCCGAGCAACGGCCCGGCCTCGACGGTGCGTGAAGCCGTGTTCGGCTCCGACATGCGCGCCATGGAAGAGCCGCAGATCATGTCCAGGCTCATCAACTGGGCACTAACCGACCTCATGCTCGAATATCCCGAAATCTACATGATGGGTGAGGACATCGGCCGCAAGGGCGGCGTCTACGGCGTCACGCAGCGACTCTCGGCAAGGTTCGGTTCGAGGCGCGTCATCGACACGCTGCTCGACGAACAGTCCATCCTCGGGCTCGCCATCGGCATGGCGCACAACGGCGTCATCCCCATGCCGGAAATCCAGTTTCTTGCCTATCTGCACAACGCCGAGGACCAGCTTCGCGGCGAGGCGGCCACCCTGCCCTTCTTTTCGAGAGGCCAGTTCACGAATCCGATGGTTCTCCGGATCGCAGGCCTGGGCTACCAGCGCGGCTTTGGCGGTCACTTCCACAACGACAATTCTGTCGCGGTACTCCGCGATATTCCAGGCCTGATCCTCGCTTGTCCGTCCAATGGCGCGGATGCCGTCTCCATGTTGCGGGAATGCGTCCGCCTCGCCCGCGAGGAACAGCGCCTGGTCGTGTTCCTGGAACCCATCGCGCTCTACCCGATGCGCGACCTGCACGAGGCCAAGGATGGCGGCTGGATGCGCACCTACCCTGCCCCCGGCACAAGCATCCCGCAGGGAGAAGTCGGTGTTCACGGCGATGGGACGGATATCGCGATCATAAGCTTCGGCAATGGGCACTATCTGTGCCGTCAGGCCGAGCCGAGACTGGCCGCGGAAGGCATCAAAGCGCGCCTGATCGACATGCGCTGGCTGTCGCCGCTGCCTGTGAAATCTCTGGTCGAGGCCATCGGCAATGCAAGATCGGTGGTGATCGTCGACGAGACCCGGCGCTCGGGCGGCATCGCCGAGGCGCTGATGGCGATGGTCCATGAGCAGACGGACCTGCCGCATGCACGACTGTGCGCCGAGGACAGCTTCATCGCCACCGGGCCTGCCTACGCAGCGACCATGCCTTCGGCAGACAGCATTTTCGAAGCGGCAAGGGCGCTGGTAGGCCGATGAAAACAGCGGTTTTCATCTGCCCGGGACGCGGCACCTACAATCGCGGCGAACTCGGTTATCTTGCGCGCCATTTCCCCGACAGGTCACTGCTCTCGCGTTTCGACGCGCTGCGACATCGCAACGGCCAGCCGTCGCTCTCCGAACTGGACGGCGAACCGTCCTACTCGTCGTCGCGCCATGCACGGGGCGACAATGCCAGCGGGCTCATTTTCGCGGCATCTCTCGGTGATTTCCTGAGCGTCAACGAAGATGCCATCGAAATCGTCGCGGTGACCGGCAATTCGATGGGCTGGTATTCGGCGCTGGCCTGCGCCGGGGCATTGACCCCGGAAGCCGGCTTCGAACTGACGAATACCATGGGCACACTGATGCACCAGCAAGGCGTGGGTGGACAAATCGTCTATCCGTTCATGCGGCAGGACTGGCGCAATGATAGCGCCAGAAAACGCGAACTGCTCGAAATCGTCGCCGGCATCAACGCTCTACCGGGCCATACGCTGGACCTGTCGATCGATCTCGGCGGCATGCTCGTCATCGCCGGCGATGAAGCCGGGCTGGCCGCTTTCGAGAAATCGGTTCCGCGACTGGAGGACCGCTTCCCGATGCGCCTGGCCGGGCACGCGGCCTTTCACACGGCGCTGCAGGAGCCCGTCTCTTCCAAAGCCCGCTCCGTCTTTGATGAAGACCGTTTCGGCCAGCCAAGGCTGCCGATGATCGATGGACGCGGTGCAATCTGGTGGCCGCATGCGGTCGACCGCCATGCCCTGTGGGATTACACGCTCGGCCATCAGGTAACCGAAACCTACGACTTTACGCGCGCCATCGAAGTTGCCGCGCAAGAGTTCGCACCTGACCTTTTCATTATCGCCGGGCCCGGCACGACACTCGGCGGCTCGGTGATCCAATCGCTGATCCTCGCTGGCTGCAAAGGCATGGCGGAGAAGGCCGATTTCGAGAAACGCCAATCCGAGACGCCGCTGGTCCTTGCCATGGGAAATGCGGACCAGCGCACATTTGCAATCGATGGAGAAGTTGAATGAATCATCGTGAAACGCTCAAAGCCGCAGGGCTGGGAGACAATGAAATCTCGGGCGGAAGCCTTTTGGTCCGCTCTCCGATAGACGGTTCCGAGATCGCAACGCTGCGCGAGACGACCGCCGGCGAAATACCGTCCATCGTCGCGAAATCGAAAGAGGCATTCGCCAAATGGCGGGCGGTTCCTGCTCCGCGCCGCGGCGAACTCGTTCGCCTGCTTGGCGAGGAACTGCGCGCGGCAAAGGATGAACTCGGCAGCGTCGTGACCCTGGAAGCCGGCAAGATCGTGTCGGAAGGCCTGGGCGAGGTCCAGGAGATGATCGACATCTGCGACTTTGCGGTAGGCCTATCGCGCCAGCTTTATGGCCTGACCATCGCCTCCGAGCGCCCCGGCCACAGGATGATGGAGACCTGGCACCCGCTGGGACCGTGCGCGGTCATCACCGCATTCAATTTCCCGGTCGCCGTGTGGTCGTGGAACACGGCCATTGCGCTCGTATGCGGTAATCCGGTGATCTGGAAACCGTCCGAAAAGACCCCGTTGACGGCCATGGCCTGCATGAAAATCATGCAACGTGCCATGGATCGCTTTGGCGCAGATGCACCCGAAAACCTCGTGCAGATCGTTATCGGCGGGGCAGATGCCGGCGACGCCCTCGTCACCTCCAAGGACGTTCCGCTGGTATCCGCCACCGGATCGACCCGAATGGGCAGTATCGTTGGCCCGAAGGTCGCCGAGCGCTTCGGCCGGACCATCCTCGAACTCGGTGGCAACAACGCGATGATCGTCGCGCCGACCGCCGACCTGGACATGGCAGTTCGCGCCATTGTGTTTTCGGCGGTCGGTACCGCCGGTCAGCGCTGCACGTCGCTAAGGCGTTTGATCGTCCATACCTCGATCCGCGACGACCTGGTTGCCAAGCTGGCACGGGTCTACGCGGATCTGCCGGTCGGCGATCCGCGCATCTCGGGCACGCTTCTGGGACCGCTGATCGACAATGCCGCGGCGGAACGCATGCAGGCGGCGCTCGAAAGCGCCCGAAAGCAGGGTGCCACCGTGCATGGCGGAGAGAAGGTGACATCCGGCGTGCCGGAAGGCGGGGTCTATATGCGCCCCGCAATCGTCGAGATGCCGGAACAAACGGATATCGTTCGCACCGAGACCTTCGCTCCTATCTTGTACGTGATTGGATACGACGATCTTTCGCAGGCAATTGCGATCCAGAACGACGTCCCGCAGGGCCTGTCGTCCTGCATCTTCACGCGGGACGTGCGCGAAGCGGAAACCTTCGTTTCGGATGTGGGCTCCGATTGCGGCATCGCCAACGTCAACATCGGACCGTCCGGCGCGGAGATCGGCGGCGCCTTCGGTGGCGAGAAGGAAACCGGCGGCGGTCGCGAATCCGGCACCGACGCATGGAAAGCCTACATGCGTCGCCAGACGAACACGGTAAACTACTCCGACCAGCTGCCGCTGGCGCAGGGCGTGAAGTTCGACTTCTGAGGAACTGCGTCGACGCGACCCAATCGGGAAGCGTTCAGTTACCTACGACCAGCAGAATGCCGGTGATGCCGAGTGCGATGGCCAACATCGTGCGCGGCGTCACCGGCTCGCGTAGCACCAGCCAGGCGAGCGGTGCGGCGAACACTGGCGCCATCGAGGACAGGATGGAGGCAACCGCCGCCCCGGAGCGGTGGATGCTCGTCGTCAGGCAGTAGGAATTGACCACCACCGTCAGGCCCAGTCCGAGGATCAATAGCACAAACCGCATCCGGCCCATCGTGAAGTTGGTTCGGCGCAGGGCCGGCACACCGAACAGCGATATGAGCGACCCGGCGAGCCCGACACGCACGAGATTGGCAAAGTCGATCGGAACCGTGGCCAGCACAGGTCGGAGCACCAGGATGCCGATGGCCCAGAAGACCGAGGCGATGATCGCGAACGCCACGCCGATCAGATATTGCCGGCTTTCGTCGGGCAACTCGTCGGGATCATGATCGCGCGCGGCGATCACCCAGATCGCCGCAACGCCGATGACGATGCCCAGCAATTGCAGCCAGGAAAGCTGTTCCTTGAAAAGAATGGACGCGAGGATGGCGGTCGGAAGCGGATAGGACATCGCGATGGGCGTCGCCCTTCCCGGCCCAATGCGGGTTATCGCGCTGAAATAAAGCGTATCTCCCATGACCAGCCCGAAGACCACGCCCACGGCGATGAAGGGGACCGCGTACTGCCAATTGCCAAAATCGCGCGAGCCGAACCACCAGATCAGCGCAAAGCCGACAAACGCGACGCCGCAACGCATCAGATTGATGACATAGACAGAATAGTTGGCGCCAAGCGCCCTGACCTGCAGCGAACTTACCGCTGCGGCAATGGCGGCAAGAATGCCCGCGATCTCGCCCCAGCCGATCGCGTTCATCTCCATCTGCTCTGGCAAATATGACCGGACATGGAACGCACGCTCGCGACCTGCGCCGGATTGGCGACTGGCAACACGACTATAGGCATCGTCGGTTCCGAATGTTCTTCCTGAAGGTCGGGAGTGTGTTCGGACCGGAGGGTCCGCTTACCTTGAGATCTTGGGATCGAACAACAGGCTGGCGAGCGTTCCATCGCCCGCCAAGCCCGGTAGGCGTGCAGGAAGTCAGCTGAGGCTGTTCAATCTTTCATCGAGCGATTTCGCGTAATCGGCGGGAAGCGGCATCGTTTGAAGACCGGCCTTGATCTTGCCGATGTAATCCGGCCCCGGCGTGTAGGCAGGCGGCGTGCCGGGAATGGTGTAGGTGTTGGATTCAACCTTGTTCCCGCTTTCGTCGACCAGCGTGACCGGCTTGTGCACCCAAAGTCCGTCCGGAATGCCGCTCGCCTTGTCCATGCGGTCCATGTCCTCGTCGGACAGTTCGTACTGGATGCCGTAGACCTTTCCGCCCTCCACCGGCTTCAACCAGCAGCCGCCCTTGCCCGGCGTGTTGGTCTCACCAAAATCGAGCTCGTAGCCGTCCAGGCGCATGACGCCACGCGACGTCGCGGACGGCGCGAAATCCTGCATCGCCTCTTCGCCCAGAAGGGTTCCATACGCAAAATAGTACTTCATCAAACAGTCTCCTCGGACTTGGATTCCCTGCCAGCGACGCTGGCCCAGGTTTCGAACTTCTCCGCTTCCTTGCGAAGCGAAGGAATTTCCTCTTTGCGAATGCACGCGGCGCGGTGGCCTTCCCCAACGTGAACGAGCTCGGGTTTGGTTTGCCGGCACTTTTCCAGCGCAAAGGGGCATCGTGGCGCAAACCGGCAGCCGGGCGGCATCTGGATCGGATCGGGGGGCGTGCCAGGAATGGCGATCGGCTCGGTCACCGCATCGATGCGCGGCAGGGAGTTTTTCAGGCCCAGCGTGTAGGGGTGGAACGGGGCGTTGACGACGCCCTCGACCGGGCCTTCCTCGACAACCTGCCCGGCATACATGACCGCTATGCGGTCGCAGTTCTCGATCACCACGCCAAGGTCGTGGGTGACGAGAAGCAGTGAAAAGCCGAGTTCGTCCTGAAGCGAGCGGATCTTGCGGAAAATCTGGTCCTGCACGATCACGTCCAGCGAAGTGGTAGGCTCGTCGGCGAGAACGAGGTCGGGATCGAGAACCAGCGACATCGCGATGATGGCGCGCTGCCGCATGCCACCGGAAAACTGGTGTGGAAATTCGCTGGCGCGCCGGGGATCGACACCCACCATGTCCAGCATTTCCTCGGCTCGCTTCCAGGCCTGTCGGCGCGACATGCTGCGATGCGCCCTTATCGCCTCGACGATCTGCTCTCCGACTTTCTTGACCGGGTTGAGCGCGTTCAGTGCGCTCTGGGTGATCATGGAGATGCCGGCCCAGCGCTTGGTACGGACGGTTTCCTCCGTTGCCGCGACAAGATCCACGCCCTTGAACAGCACCTGGCCGGACGTGATTTCGGCATTGTCCGCGAGCACGCGGATTACCGCCTTCATCAAGGTGCTCTTGCCACATCCGGACTCGCCAACCAGCCCGATGCTCGATCCCGCCGGGACGAGGAGCGAGACGCGGTCCAGGGCATCGGCAACGCCGCGCCCTGTCCGAAATCTGACCGACAAGTCGCGGATGTCCAGAACTGGTGGAACTGCGGTTTCTGCCTGCGTGGTCATTGCGATGCCAGCCTCGGGTTGACCACATGTTCGTAGGCGCGACCGAGGAAATAGACCGCGGACACCATCACCATGATCGCGATGCCGGGAGGAATGACCCACCACGGAGCCTGGTACATCATCTGCGAAGCGTAGGCGTCGTGGATGATCGTGCCCCAGCTCGTCGCCTTCGGATCGCCATAGCCGAGGAAGCCGATGCTCGCTTCGGTGATGATCGCCCACGCCAGCGAGAACGCCACGTTGACCAGCGCGATCGGCATGATGTTCGGCGCGATCTCGCGGTAGATGATGCTGAAGTCTCCTCCTCCCGTCGTCCTGGCCGCGGCGACGAAGGGAAGCTGCTTGATGGAAAGCACCTGCGCTCGAATGACCCGGGCGGCCGAGCGCCACATGACCAGCGTCATCGCGATGATGATCGTCGTGGTGCTGCGGCCGGTGATGGCGAGCATGACGATGATGAACGGCAGGAAAGGCAAGCCGAGGAAAATGTCGGTGATGCGCATCATGAGGGAATCGATGCGGCCGCCGTAATAGCCGGAGATGAGCCCGATATTCACCCCGATGGCAACGACGCCGAAGGCGGTGGTGAACCCGACAATCATCGCCGGCCGCGCACCCCACAGCATCTGGCTGAAGACGTCGCGTCCGTAGATAGTCGTTCCAAGCCAGTGCTCGGCTGTTGGCGGGCTGAGCCGGACCAGCCGTTCGTTTGCATCGTAGATGCGCTCGAACGGACCATAGGGCGCAACCATCGGACCAATCACCGCAAGGGCTATGCAAGCCAGCACGACGTAGAAGCTGATCTGACCCGCGCGCGTCTGATGGACGGCCTTCACGAAATGGCGCAGCCAGTTCATCGCATCCGCTCCGGGGAAAAATGTGAGCAGCTGTCAGTCATAGACAATCCTCGGGTCGAGCAATCCGTAGAGAAGGTCGGACGTGAAGGTGCCGATGATGGTCAGCACCGCGATCAGGAAGAAGGCGGCCTGAACCACCGGGAAATCGGAACGCTGCACGCCCTCGATCATGAGGAGGCCGAGGCCTGGCCAGGAGAAGACGGTCTCGATCACCACCGAACCGGCAAGTGCCCAGCTCAGGATCATCGGGACGGTCGTTGCGACCGGGAGCAGCGAGTTGCGGGCGGCGTGTCCGAAAAGGATCCTGGAGTTGCGAAGTCCCTTAATGCGGGCGAACTCGACGAAATCCTCGCCAATCGTCGCCAGCATGCTCGATCGCATCAGGAGCAGGGGAAAGCAGATCTGGTAGGCCGTGTGCACGAGGAAGGGCAGCGCCAGGTGGTGCAGGAAATCTACGGATACATACATGCGCAGATTCTGGTCGGGGAACATGCCAGGCGTGACCAGGTGTCCGGGCGGGAACCAGCCCAGATTGATGGAGAAGAAGAGGATGGCCAGCATTCCGAGCCAGAAGACAGGCGCAGCCTGAAGCGCGGTTGCCACGAACACCACCGAGGTTTCGAACCGGCCGCCGCGATACCAGCCGAGCAGCGCACCCAAAAAGGCGCCCAGGCCGTAGGCAAGGATCATCGACGGGAGAATGAGCACCAGCGTGTTGACGATGCGCCCCCCAAGCAGTTCCGAGACCGCGCGCGAACTGTGGAACGAATAGCCGAAATCGAGCGTGCTGTAGTTTTTCAGATAGATAAGGTACTGCTCGAGCAGCGGTTTATCGAGGCCGAATTGCGCGCGCATCGCCTCCTGCGCCTTGGGGTACATGGCGGAACTTATGACCGTCATGGTCGGGTCGCCCGGCAGGAGCCGGAACATGAAGAACATCACTGTCATCATCGCGAACAGCGTGATGACCATGTGCACGAGCCTGCGGAGAATGTACTGCCTCATGCGGTGACATGCTCCGCTGAGACGGCGGCGCCGCCCTGGAACGGCTTGTGGCAGGCGACCTGCCTGCCGTCGATGGTTTGCAGTTTCGGATCGACTTCGTGACAGATCGCTTCGGCGATCGGACAACGGTCCGCGAAACGGCACCCTTTCGGCAGGTGAACCGCGCTGTGGACGCTCCCCTTGATGTTGACGGCCGGGCGCTTCGATCCGGGTATCGGCGATGGAACGGCGGACACGAGCGCATGCGTGTAGGGATGCGCCGGTCTGCGCAGGATTTCCAAAGTCGGCCCGGTCTCGACGATCCGGCCGATATACATGATGGCGATGCGCTTGCAGATCGTGGGAACGCTGGCGAGGTCGTGCGTGATGTAGATCATCGACATCTGCTCCTGGGCGACGAGGTCGCGTAGCAATCGGATGATCTCCCACTTGATCGATACGTCGAGCATTGAGATCGGCTCGTCGGCGACGATGAAACTCGGCTTCAGGATGATGGCGCGCGCAATGCAAAGGCGCTGCCGCTGGCCGCCGCTGAGCAGGTGTGGATGCTTTTCGAGGTAGATTTCAGGGGGCGTCAGCCCTACCCGTTCCATCGCCCAAAGCACGCGTTCCCGGATTTCCTTCTGATCGCGTATGCCCTGGTAGACGAGCGGACGGGATATGACGCCATATACGTTGTGGGCCGGGTTTATTGAACCGTAGGGATCCTGGAAGACCATCTGCACCCGGCGATAGAATGCTTTCCGGTCCTTCTGGCGCAGTTCTCGCAGATCCTCGCCTCCCAATGTGAGGCTGCCGCTGGTCGGGCTTTCCAGCCCGACCAGCAATTTTCCAGTGGTCGACTTCCCGCATCCGCTCTCACCAGCGAGGCCGAGGACCTCGCCGGAGGCCACCTCCAGATCGACCCCGTCGACCGCGTGGACGTGGCTGTCGCGATTCCTCGCGAACAGGGAGCGGAGCCCCGTAACGACCGGATAATGTTTGACGAGGTTTTCAGCCTTCATCATCGAACAGACTCCGTCGAAACGTGAAATGCGGTTGCGACCCGGATGACTTCACTCGGCCGGGAAATGAAGCCGGCCGTCAGCATCCCAGGTAAAGCCGGCTTCCTCCAGCATCTGCCTTGCCTTGTCGAGATCGTATTTCGGCTTTGGCAGGTTGGGATTATGCCAATAGGCGTTCACCGGCGTGATCTGCGTTGCCGTGAGCGTTGCTTTGCCGTCATAGATTTCATCCCGAATACGCTCATAGGGAATGGCATGGAAAAGAGCGCGGCGCAGATCGCGATTTGAGAACACCGGTCCGGTGGTCTTGTAGCGCAGGGAGTTGATGCCGTTCGACTCCGCTTCGATGATCTCGATGCTCTCGTTTTCCTCAAATTCGGCAACCGCTACAGGGGGTACAGGCTGGAACGATACATCGATGGAGCCCGTCTTCAGCGACTGGAATACGATCTCCGCGGATCCGTAGACGACATAGAGGAGGTCGGAAAGCGGCGGGTCGAAATGGTCTTCGCGGCGCTCGAGATACAGCTCGCTGCCTTCGCGGCGATACTTCACCTTGTAGGGTCCGCTACCGATCGGATTGTCGTTTGCAAACTGTTGCGGGTTTTCGATGCCCAGATCCTCGACCAGCGGTTCCCACACATGTTTTGGCAGCACATACATCTGGCCCAGCGTGTTCATGATGAAGGGCGCATAGGGCTCCGTCAGCGTGAAGCGTATCGTTTTGGGATCGACCACCTCGACCTTTTCCACGCGCGACAGATGTTGGGTGAAATACGGCGCTTCCCATTGCTTCATGTAGTCGAATGAGAATTTCACATCTTCAGCCGTCACGGGCTCGCCGTCGGAAAAGGTGTGGCCCTCCCGGATCGTTACGACGATCTCTGTGTCGCTAACCGATTCGACGCTTTCGGCAAGGCGGTAGTCCAGCGAACCGTCGGCGCCGATCCACAGCAGCCGGTCGTAGAGTAACGCAGCGATCTCGGTCTCTTCGATCGTACGCGCGGCAGTCGGGTTCAGCACGCTGTACTCCAGCGTCCAGCCAATCCGGATCAGGTTCTGATCCCGCTTTGAACGCATGTCGATCTGGTTAGTGTTGGCTCTCACGCCCTGAGGAGTCGGCTGGTAGCCGTCGAACTCCATATTGTCCTTGTTGTACGCGAAAATCTGCACAACCGATCCCAGTACCGCATCGGGTTGATCCTCTACGGCGATCTCCTGAAGCTTGTAGATGATTTCCCTGCGCTTTTCGTTGTCGTAGATGGTCACCTGCTCATTGCCGAGCTTGTCAAACTCCGGATTGGAGTATTCCCCGACGTTCCAGCTTCCGGGATTGGAATTGGCGGAATTGAACTGTGCATTCGTGAAGAAATCCGGCTCAAGCCGGTGCGGCGCGCCCGACAGGCTGGAAATCACGACGTCAAATTCATGGTCGGTGAACCACATTTTCAGCATCGGATTCGGGAAAGCCTGTTGATCCATGCGGATCTTGAGGCCCAGCTTTTCCCACTCCTCAGCGATGTAGTTGCCGGTCTCGGCAAAGTTGGCATAGCTGGCCGACGGCCAGCTCAGGAAGTGAATCTCAGGTACCGGTTTCCCTTCCTGGGCATGCAACGGAGTGGCCAACAGCCAGGCTCCGACCAATATGGAGGTTCTCTTTAGCATCTGCTCAGTCCTTCCTTCGTTATCGAGCTCATCCCCGCCAGATAATCTGGCGCGCTACGATGGCCCTTACGCACCTCTTTCCGACAGCGCATCGGTGGGTCCCTGTCGGTCGAGATCCGTTCCTGCGAACGGATGTGCGTTGCTCCCCTCATCATTTTTCCGACCCATGGCACCTCTTCTGAAGTGAGGTTTCTCGCCGGGCCGGGCCTTGGCATCCTGATCGTCTCACTTTCAGAATGCAACCAAAAAAACACAACTACGCTTTCAAGTGTATACAGTTTAGGATACAGATGAGTTGACGAGCCGTGTGGAGGTTGAAATCTCCACGACGGACGCACGAATGCACGTCGAATTGTTCGGGCAAAAGGGCGCTGCAATCGTTGACACAAGCCTGTTTTTGATCGTAGCAGCAAGAAAGACATGGATCCTTACCCAATGCAGAAGAACATCAGGGCCAGGCCGCCTGCCGCGCGCCCAAAGGCACGCACTGCGGACACGGGTCTGCGCGTTTACGAGATGCTTCGTCAGCAAGCGATCGAGTACGGATTCCGTCCTGGCGAACGCGTCAACGAGGTCCAGCTGGCGAGCGAACTGAAGGTCAGCCGCACGCCCATTCGCTCCGCGCTCAACCGGCTCGTCAGTGAAGGTCTGCTGACCCTCGTCCCCAACAAGGGCTTCTACCGTCAGCCGATCGACATCGAGGCCATTCGGTCGCTTTTCGAACTGCGCGGCGCTGTCGAAACCATGTCCGTCAGGCTCTTTTGCGAACGGGCCAGCGAAGAGGAAATCGCGAGCCTCGAAACGCGCTGGCAGGAATTTCTGGCGAACCGCGCGAACATGGAAGCGCGCCAGATCGTCGAGCATGACGAGGCATTTCACGAGGCAATTGCCGATGGTTCGCGAAACACCGAGGCTGTGCGCCTTCTGCGCGACATCAACTCCCGCATTCGCTTCCTGCGCGTCGTCGCGCTTGAACGCGAGAACTGCAAGACCGTCACTTCGGTCGAACACGGGCAGATCCTCTCCGAGATCAAGGCGCGAAATACTGAAGAAGCCGTCGCGCTCATGTCGCGCCACATCAATCTGATGCTTGGCGACGTCACCGAGATCGCACGCGAAGCCGTCGTGCGGATCTATCTCGGTGAAGATGCGATGGCCTGACGCGTTCACCCTCAAAGCACCTTCTGGTAACAGCGGCTTTTCGGGTTGTCGGCGCTCTTTCCCCAGCAGGGGATCGGCTTGTAGCCGCACTTCTCGTAGAGAGCGATGGATTCGGGCTGGGAGACGCCGGTCTCGAGCACGAGCTTTGCATATTTCGAGCGCGCCTGCGCTTCCAGCCGGTCCATGATCGCCTGACCGACTCCGTTTCGCCGGGCGGAGTTGTCGACGAAGATACGGCTGAGTTCGCCCGTTCCTTCTTCCAGAGGAACCACGGCTCCACAGCCGACGGCCCGGCCCTCGAGATAGCCGGCGACGAAGATGACTTCGGGCTTGGCGAGATACTCCTGCGGGAAACCGCCATCTCGGCCATAGCGGTCGATCTGCTCCTGCGAGAGACGCCTGAACAGGCTGCTCCCGTCTTCGGACATCGGATCTATTTCCTTGACTTCAATCATCGCGCCAACTCCCGTCTTGCTTCGTTTGCCATCGCCGCGCTTCCCATTGCCTGTCCTGCCCAGTCAGCCATCCTGGTCGTCCTGATCGAGCATTACGACGGCGTTGAGCAATGTCTGCGCGCCCCTGGCGATCTGCTCTTCGGAAGACCACTCCTCCGGGCAATGACTGCGGCCGTCGCGACAGGGAATGAAGATCATCCCGACCGGGCACATGCGGCCCATGAAAGCAGTGTCGTGCCCGCCGCCGCTCGCCATGTCCTGAATCTTGAGGCCTGCTTCGCGCGCCGCGTTCGCCAGCGTGTTGCGCACCTTGCCGTCCATTGCGACTGGACGGCCGTCGGAAAGCGGTCTCGACCCGACCTTCACGCCGCGCTCACCCTCGATTCCATCCAGGAATTCGCGCGCCCACTGGAGAAACCCGCGCACGGTCGGCGTCTTTGTCGCCCGCACCTCGAGCGTCAACACCACCTCGCCCGGCACGGCGTTGGCGGCATTGGGATGAACGCGGAGCTTGCCAACGGTTGCAACCAGGCTGTCACTGCCTTGCGTCTTCGCCCTGTCCTCAACGGCGGCGATGAAGATCGCGGCTGCGACCAGCGCATCCTGCCGCCGCTCCATGGGCGTCGTGCCGGAATGATCTGCCCTGCCAACGAAGGTGAGTTCCACCCTGCTTATCCCGACGATATCGGTCACGATGCCGATATCGTCGCCCACGGACTCAAGCTTGATGCCCTGCTCGATATGCATCTCCATGAAAGCCCGCATCTTCTGCGGCGGAAACGGCTTCGAACCGATGCGTTTCGGATCGCCGCCCATGCGGGCAATCCCTTCAGCCAGCGTGATGCCCTCGGGCGCCTTTACAGCGAGCGTTTCTTTGGTCAGTTCGCCCGCCATGGCTCGGCTTCCGACGCACGAAAGGCCGAAGCGGTTCGGTTCCTCGGCGAGGAAATCGAACACCAGGAGCGGATGGCGCAGCCGCATGCCGGACTCGATTACCGCCTGTGCAACCTCGAGCGCCGCCACGACCCCGGCAATGCCGTCGTACCGTCCGCCATCGGGCACGGTGTCAATATGCGAGCCCAGTCCGATGGCGCCGCGATCGTTCTGCGACCCCGGCAAGGTGGCGATGAGATTGCCGCCGGCGTCGATATCGGTCGACAGGCCGATCGACTGCATTTCCTCGCGCAGCCAATCGCGGGCGGTCTCGTAAAGGGGGGAGAATGCCGTCCTCGTCCATGGCCGGCCCTGCTCGGTCATCTCGGCCAGAGCCTCAATTCTCCGAGTAATGCGCGCCGGGTTGATAACGGGGGACGGCATCTCCGCAGCCTCAGTGGGTTTGGGCTGCTGTCGTGGTGTCGTCGAGGCCGATGATCGGAGCCATTGCGTGCTCGTCGATCACCGCATCGATGACGTAGACGTTTTCCGAAGCAAGGCCCCTTTCGAGAGCTGCTGCGAAATCCTCGGCATTGACGACGCGCTCGCCGTCGCAGTTCAGCGCCTTTGCCAGCGCCGAATGATCGATATCGGAAAGGTCGCACTCCCCGTACTTGCCGAACAGCTTGTTTTCGAAATGGCGCTGGAAGCCGAGCGTCGCGTTGTTGAATACGACGACGACAACCGGAAGCTCGGCGCGCGATGCAGTTTCCAGTTCACCCATGACATAACCGAACGCGCCGTCACCCGTCATGCAGATGATCTTCGAGTCCGGCGACGCGCATTTGGCTCCGAGCGCCGCCGGAAGCGACCAGCCGATGCCGCCCGTGCCGCGCGGCGAAAGGATGTGCGCGCCACGCGCCACATTGTCGACATGGCTGAACGTCCAGCCCGATATGTAGCTGGCGTCATTCACGAGAATGGTCTTGTCATCCATGCGTCCGGAGATTTCCGCCAGGATGCGCTCCGGAGGCGTCGGCGTCCGGTTGGCAAAGGCCACAGCATTGAACTCGCTGCGCCATTGCTCCTTCTTGGAAACGAACGACTTGGCAACCTTGTCTGCTTCACCCGGACGGCTGGTCTCGGCATGATCGATAAGGTCACGCAGGGTCTCCCGGACGTCACCCATCAAGGTGATGTCCGTGCGCAGGTTACGACCGGGCTCCTCGGGGTCGATGTCGATATGGATGACCTTGGTTCCGGGCCCGGGCTGCTCCCAGTTGAGGTAGCAAATCTGACCCGTGCGCGACCCGCAGATCAGGACGACGTCCGCATTTGCGACCGCTTCGTTTGCAATGCGACCACGACCGAGCGTCCCGCCGGTCGACGATCCGAGCGCGCCGATCGAAAGGCCGTGTGAATCGGGTATCGTGCCGCGTCCGTTCATCGTGGTCGCAACCGGCGCACCCAGACGCTCGGCCAGTTCCACGACTTCATCTGACGCGCCGGAAAGGATGCTGCCACCGCCGGCGATGATCACCGGCCTTTTCGCCTCCGCCAGCAGCTTCACCGCTGCATCGATCTCTTCTCGCGCCGGCCTCGGACGCAGCGCCGGGTAGACCGCGAACTCGGGTTCGCAATAGGTCTCCACCTCGGTTTCCATCGTCATGACGTCCGCCGGGCACAGTACGGCGACAGGGCCGGGCCGCCCGCTCGTCGCCATGCGGAACGCCCGGCGTATCACTTCGCAGCAGCGCTCCGGAATGTCGACGCGGTAGACCTTTTTCGTGAACGGCGTCAGGGCGGCGATGTGATCGATTTCGCTGCTTGCGTGACGATCGCGCTGCGAAGCCGGAATTTCCTGGATGAAGGCGATGACCGGCACCGAAGACTTCTGTGCCTCCAGCAGGCCGGTAATCAGATTGGTGGCGCCAGGTCCGAACGTGGAAGCGCAAACGCCGGGACGGCCCGAAACGCGAGCATAGCCATGGGCCATGATCGCACCGTGCTTTTCATCGCGGATGGTGATCGGCCGAATCCGGCTGCGGTCGAGGTGATGGTAGAGCTGCACCGGGTCTTCCATCCCATACAGGTATTCCACCCCGTAGTCGGCCAGCAGGTCCGCCATCAGCGCGGCAACCTTTCCGGTTTTCAGCCCACCGGCCACCCTTTCATGTCCCACGTTACGCTCCATAGTGTGCTACATTATGGGCAATGATAGGACTCAATTTTCTGATAAGTCAATAAACCATTGAAAAATTGTTATTTATCTGGCAACGTTCCCCCATTGATGTCCCACTATATGGAACATTCTGTTGAAAACGCTAAAGAACGCCATGGCGTCCCTCGCCATCATCGCGGAGTCCGCGGAGCCGGTCCCCGTCGCCGAGATCTGCAAGAGATTGGGTCTGCCGCGTAGCAGCGCTTCGAGATTGATGGCGTCCCTGCGCAATGGCGGGCTGATCGATCAGGACCCGGAGACGCGCCGCTACGTTCCGGGTTTGCTGGCCTGGCGCCTCGGCATGCGCCACCGTCCGGCGGGCTTCGAGGCGGACCTGATTTCAGAAGCCCTGATCAACATCACGGCTACCACCGGTTTCACGACATGGATGGCGACCCTCACGGGAACGCAGATCGTCCTGCTGCGCCAGAACCAGGGCGTAACGCCGACCCAGTTCTCCGTCAGGCTCGGACAGACCATGCCGGCTCACGCCACGGCGATCGGCAAGGCCATGCTTAGCCGCCTGCCCGACCGGGCGATCGAGACGCTGTACGAGGAAAACCTGACCTCGATGACGTCGAAGACCATAACGACACGAACCAAGCTGCTCGCCGAACTCGCACGCATCCGGCGAGAGAAACTGGCCTTTTCACAGCAGGAAGCGTTTCCCGGCGTGATCTCGATCGGTGGCGCGATCTTCGGCTCCGTGTCGAACAGCCCGCTTGGCGTGAGCATCTCTTTCCCGGTCTCGCTCGGCGACCCCGAGAAGATTTCCGATCTGCTGCGCGCGGAACTGAGGCAGATCGGAGAAAAAACGGGTGACCAGTTCTGGAAGGAAACCGAAGCAACCGGGGCAGGCCCGGCCGCTTCCTCCTAACTGGAGTATTGTCTGATGGCCCTTTCGCGAGCCGACAATAGATATTGCGTCATCGGCGCCGGCGCGGCGGGCCTTGCTGCCACCCGCGCCCTGATCTGCGCCGGTCATTCGGTTGACTGTTTCGAAACGCGCGATCGTGTCGGCGGGCACTGGAACGTCGATTACGACTTCCTGCACCTCATCACCTCTTCGCGCGTGACCGGGTTCCCCGAGCATCCGATGCCGGCCGATTATCCAATGTTCCCGTCACGCGATCTTATGGTCGCCTATCTGAATTCCTATGCCGACAGGTTTGCATTGCGCAATCACATCCGGTTCGAAACGTCCGTGACAGCCATGACGCCGATGAATGGCGGCGAGCGGCCCGGATCTGGCGGTTGGATAGTCGAAACCTCGGACGGCGCAACGCGCGTTTATGATGGCGTCTTCATCGCAAATGGCCACCTTTGGGATCAGAAAGTTCCCTCGATGTCGGCGAACTTCTCAGGCAAGCAGATCCATTCCGGCAGCTACCGTAACGCCAAGGAGATCGAAGGCCGAACGGTGCTTGTGGTCGGGTGTGGCAATTCAGGCTGTGACCTGGCGGTCGAAGCTGCCCAGGCTGGCCTTGACGCGCATATCGTGGTGCGTCGGGGGCATTACTTCCAGCCCAAGACATTCTTTGGCAAGCCCCGTGCCGAACTGGACTTCATGCAGGATTTCCTCCCCGAGGAGCAGGACACCATCACACGCCTCATGATGCGGCTTTCGATCGGGACAAACGAGAACTATCCCGGACTGCCCGCCCCACAGCACCGCACGCTTGCCGAAGGCCCGCCGATCGTCAATGAGTTGCTGCTCTACTGGATCCGGCATGGCCGCATCCGCGTGCATCCGGGTCTCGAGGATTTCGAGGAAAAAACGGCAATCTTCGTCGACGGGACCAGACTTGAGGTCGACACTGTCTTGTGGGCGACCGGGTTCGATGTGTCGTTCCCGTTTCTGGACGACAAGCTTCTGAAATGGGCTGACGGCGTACCGCTCAAGACCGGCGCCTCCATCTTCCCGCCCGATCTGGAAAAGCTCTATTTCATCGGGCTGGCCGCACCCCGCGGTCCGCAGCCCCCAGTTTATTCGATGCAGGCCGAACTCGCCGTGCGCGCCGCCAATCTTCATCTTGCTTCGGACGAAGGATGGCTGCCGATCGCGCGCGACCTCGCCGGGCTCCAGCCGCCGGAGGCGAAAATCGACATGCTGCGTCACGAATGGATGGCGCTCCGGGACGAAACCGATCGGTTCCTTCGTTCCCGTGTAGAGGAATACGCCGCCCGATGATTGGCCTTGGATTCGGAGTTGACTGAACATGCCGCCGCTTCCGTCCCAGCTCGCCTATGTCCCCTTCATCTCCGTCGAGAACATGATGGGTCTTATTCACCACATCGGCATTGAAACCATGCTCGTCGAGATCGCGGCGGAAATCGAGGCCGACTTCATACGCTGGGACGCATTCGACAAAACACCGCGCGTCGCATCCCACTCGCCCGTTGGCGTCATCGAACTGATGCCGACATCCGACGGTGAAACCTACGGGTTCAAATACGTCAACGGTCATCCGAAAAACACCAAGGCCGGCCTCCAGACCGTGACCGCATTCGGGCTTCTGGCCAATGTCGATACCGGTTATCCCAAACTGCTCAGCGAGATGACCTTGCTGACTGCGCTCCGGACTGCGGCCACATCCGCTTTGGTGGCACGCTATCTCGCTCCCACCGGTGCGGAAACGATGTGCATGATCGGCAACGGCGCCCAGTCCGAGTTCCAATGCCTGGCGTTCTCGGCCATTTGCGGAATCAAGAATGTTCGCCTGTACGACATTGACCAGACCGCAACGCGGCGCTGTTCCTCCAACCTTTCAGGATTGGGTATCAATGTTGTCGAATGCCGCTCGGGTCCGGAGGCCACGGAGGGCGCTGAAATCATTACCACCTGCACGGCCGACAAAAAGTATTCGACAATCCTGACCGACAACATGGTCGGCGCGGGTGTTCATATCAACGCAATCGGCGGAGACTGCCCCGGCAAGACTGAACTCCACCGCGATATCCTGCTGCGCTCAGACATATTCGTCGAGCACACACCGCAGACTCGCGTGGAAGGAGAGATCCAGCAACTGGCCGAGGACCATCCGGTTACGCCGGTCTGGGAGGTCATGGCTGGCACATCCCCCGGACGCACGAGTTCTGCCCAGATCACGATCTTCGACGGTGTCGGCTTCGCAATCGAGGATTTCAGCGCATTGCGATACGTCTCTCGCGCCGTCGATGGCACGCCCTATTGCACCATGCTTGATATGGTCGCCGATCCCGACGACCCTCGGGATCTGTTCGGGATGCTCCAGAGAAGTCGGTGACCTTGCCCGCCTTACGCATTTTCACCGGCTTGCAGGCTGCTCGCCGCACATGATTGCCTTCACGATATAGGGGGCGAGGAAGGCGTTCCGCGAAAGGGAATTACTTCGCGAACATTTCCTCGATCATCTGGACGATCCAGGTATTGCCACCGCCGACAAAAGACACGCCGATCTTCCAGGGAGGATCCTTCCTGAACCGGTCGGCCGGCGTCAATGTCGCGACCTTGCACTATCACTTCCACGACAAGGAAGAGCTCATATTCAGCGCCATGGAGCAGCTGGCCTCCAGCTATCGTGGCACTCTGTCGGCACGCTTCACGAAGTCGCAAAATCTCGTTGAGAGGATAAGGAATCTCCTCTGGTTCATCCGGGGCGGAGATCGAGCAGACACAGGGCGAGCAGCTCGTTTTGCAGAAGATGACCCTTTATGTGCTGCGGGTCACACATGCAGGACATCTGGCCGCCCAGAAGGAACACGAAATCAGATCGCTTTACAGCGGGTCCCTTCGACTGTGCGGCGATTTTAACCCGAACGACAAACCTCAAATGGAGGAGCTGACCGATTTCGTTTATGCCTGTTTCGTGGGGATACTGAACCAGTGGCTGGCGACGAAAGACGAGTCGTCACTCGTGAGAACGACCACCAATTTGATCGAGGCCGCACAAGTGTTGGCCGTGGGACTGCTTCCTCATTGCGAGCATTATTGGTCGTAGCCGGCTTTCCGATGCCGGTTCCTTCACCGCCATGTCCCCGCCAGTTCTGGAACGCCATGTGTAGAGAGTCACGTCGCTGAAACCTCTCCTTCGGATTCCATCAACGCTTGTCCGGATGATCATGATTTCGAACTTCGCGGTGCCGCTTCGTCCTGGCAACATGCAAGGCCGCAATGCCTGCCAGAACGCTGCCCAGGAGCATAAAAACCGGCAGATGCGACGGCGAATTTGCAAAGTGTCGAACGAGTTGGCCGGATGCCAGGGCTGAATGATCGCCCGTATGGGCGTGTGCCGCGGCTGCCGATGCAAAAAGCGTCGCGGTGGTCAGGAGCATTCTCATCGTCATTGCCTTTCCTGTTCGGCCATTAATCTGGCACCCAACAATTCCTGCAGTTCGATATCGGCCCGTTCAGTGAGCGATACGTAGGTGAAGCTCATGGTTTCGCGCTCGCGCACCATCGGTCCCGGAAACGGCAAATAGACCAGTTCGCGCGAGCCGAATGCGGGCGAGGCCGTGCCGATCTGCCAGTTGGAGACGATCGAGGCGTCGACGAGGTGCATGGTCAGTCCGTCGCCGCCAGTCCGCTCGAACGGGATACCGGCCAGCTTGAGATAGCTCGTCTTGTCGGCGGCGGAACGGAAACCGTCGACGAAGGCCGCGCTGAGATGCTGCAGTTCATCGCTGCTTTCCGGCATTCCGTGCAAATGGGAATGCAGGTGCGATGCATCGTGACGATGGTTGTGACCTACTCCGTGCCCGTGCCGGTCTTCGTGATCGTGCCCGTGATGATGGTGATGCCCGCTATCGTGGTCATGGTCGTGATGATCGTGCCAGTGGCTGTGATCGTCATGCATGGGACTTGACCTCCCAGCCCTGGCCGCCAACGTCCGGACCAGCGGGGATCGACACGGGCTTGTCGATGATCGCCTTGTGCGAGCCCATCTTGCCGTGGCTGACCAGCGTGCCAAGCACGTCGACGATGACCCGGGTCGCCAGCAACGCAGTGATGTCGGACGTGTCGTAGGGCGGCGAGACCTCGACGACCTCGAGCCCGCAAATGCCTTCGGCCGCGACCAGCGAGACCAGCTCCAGCGCCTCGCGCGGCAGGAAGCCGCCTGGCTCCGGCCAGCCCGTGCCCGGTACGAAACCGCAATCCACGCTGTCGATATCGAAGGAGATGTAGACCGCGTCAGCGTCCTTCCAGGCGAGTTCAAGCGCGCGCGCCGCCGTCTCGGCGAGGCCCAGTTCCTCGATGTCGCGCATGGTGAAGATGTTGGTGTTGCGTTTTCTCGCCTCCATCACACCCTCGCGCGGGACTTGCCAGCCGCCGATGCCTACCTGCACGAGGTTGACCGCCGGCACATTGGCCAGATCGGTCGCGTGGAACCACGGCGTCGTGTGCATGCGCTCGTCGAGGTCCTTTTCCTGGATATCGATGTGCCGGTCGAAATGAACAATGCCGATACGCTTCGACGTGCAGGTCGCGATCCCGCGTACGCAGGGGAAGCCGATCGAGTGATCCCCGCCGATCATGATGGGCAGCGCGCCGGAGGAAGCAACATGGCTGACGGCGCGGGTGATCTGGTCGAAGGTCTTCTCGATGTTGGCGGGGATGGTGAAGACGTCGCCAACATCGCACAGCGTCATCTGCTCACGCAGGTCGATGCCCATCTCGTAATTGTAGGGCGTGTAAAGCGCTGAAATCTTGCGCACGCCCTGTGGGCCGAAACGCGTGCCGGGCCGGTAGGTCGTGCCACCGTCAAAGGGGATGCCGATAATCGCCGCATCGTAGTGGCTGACCTTGGTGACGTCCTCGATATAGGGCGCCTTGAGGAAAGTGTTGATGCCGGCATAATGCGGCAGTTCCCCGCGCGCGAAGGTCGGAATCGACTTGTCGGTGAGCGAGTCGGAGCCGGTGAGGCCCATGCGCAGCGCCCAGGCCTTCTCCTGCTGCCAGGCCGTGCCCGGCAGCATCCCTTCCTTCTCGGCGGCTTTCCAGCCGCGCAGGTTCAGCTTGTCGAAATCGGGATGATGCAGGCGCTGGCGCTCAGGCATTGCCGGCAAGCCAATGTGTCGCCGGCTGCGCCCGGGCCTGGTGGAAAATAGGTCACGCATTGAAGTTTCCTCTACTCGGTCCTCGTTCTTGTCAGTTCTGTGCCGGCCTGGTGATCAGTTCACCCGGTTCCGGGACGGCCATGCGGGTTCGCGCATTGAGCGGCAAATCATAGGTAATCGTGGCGCCGTATCGCTCCGGCGCCTGCGGGTCGTGGCGCACCTTGTCGAATACGAACAGCCGGGTGCCGAGATTGAAGGCCTCGTGGATGTCGTGGGTGACCATGAAGATCGTCATCGCCATGTCGGACCACAATTCCGTCAGCAGTGCCTGCATGTCGGCGCGAATGCCCGGATCGAGCGCCCCGAAAGGCTCGTCGAGCAGAAGGATTTTGGGTTTCTTCGCCAATGCCTGGGCGATGGCGAGGCGCTGCTGCATGCCGCCCGACAATTGCGCGGGATAGCGTTTGCGCGCCGCAGCCAGCCCGATGCGTTCCAGCGTTTCACCCAGCGCCTCGCGAGCGTTTTCACGCGCCCGACCCGACAGTTTGCCGGTCAGCGGCGAAGCGGAGAATTCGCTCGCCAGGATCAGATTGTCTTCCACGGTCAGGTGCGGAAACACCGAGTAGCGCTGGAAGACAATGCCACGATCGGGGGTCGGCTCGTCCGGCAGCATCTCGCCGTCCATTTCGATCACGCCGGTCGACGGTGTCTCCTGTGAAAGCAGCATGCGCAGGAAGGTCGACTTGCCACAGCCCGACGCACCGACAATGGTGCAGAAGGAACCTGCCTCGACCTCAAGATTGAGACGCTCAAGAATGATCGACCCGTCATAGGTCTTGGTGACATTTTTCACGGCGATGCGAGGCGGCGAGCTCACAGACTGTCCCCCTGCAGATGGTTCCAGGGGAATGCCTTGCGTGAAAGCAGGATCAGCAGCCGGTCGATCAGATAGGCAAGCAGCGTGATCCAGATCACATAGGGAAGGATCACATCCATCGCGAGATAGCGCCGGACGAGAAAGATGCGGTAGCCAAGACCAGAGGTAGAGGCGATCGCCTCGGCCGAGATCAGGAAAATCCATGCCGGCACGAGGCCGAGCCGGATGGCCGTGATGAGGCGCGGCAGGATCTGCGGCAGCACGACACGCAGCACGATCTGCCATACGCTCGCGCCAAGCGTCTCCGCCTTGATGATCATTTCACGGGGAATATCCATCACCGACTGCGCCAGGCTGCGGATCATCACCGGAGCCGTACCGACGACGATGAGCATCACCTTCGCTGTCTCGCCAAGGCCGAAGATGATGAACAGGATCGGCAGCACGGTGATCGGCGGGATGAGCGAGAAGGCGGCCACATAGGGCGCCAATGCACTGCGCGCATGCGGGATGAACCCAATGGCGATGCCGAGCACAAGTGCCAGGATGGTGGCAACCCCAATGCCGATGCCCAACCGCCACAGGCTGTCGCCGGTATCGAGCCAGAGCAGGTAGTCGCCCGAGCGTCGGTCCGCGACGAAGGCCATACGCCAGAATGCCCTGCCCATGTCAGCGATGGATGGCAGCAGCTTGTCTGCGGGGTTGTCCAATCGCCGGTAATGACTGGCGATCGCATACGCGATGACCGTCGCCAGGAAGGGGATTAGCCCAAGGGCGAGGGTCGCGACACGCGATGGCTTGCGGTTGATGATGCGCATTGGCGAGGTCCGCAGTGAATGGGCCCGGCCGAACGCCGGCCGGACCGGTTCTCATTCGAGGCCTACAGCGCGCCGTCGGCTGCCATCTTCATATATGTGGTATCGAAGCGCAGCTTGACGTTGGCCTCGTCGCCATAGGTCGATCCGTCCGGGAAGGCGACCCCGACAAATTCAGGGCTTGGCGCGCCTTCCCCAAGAATGCCGTGGTCGAACAGGAAGGTGGCGACGAATTCCATCGTCTTCGGCAGTTCGCCGGATTCAGTGAACTTCACCGCATCGGCCGGGGTGTAGAACATCTCGGTCGAATCGAGCTGGGATTTGTAGCCAGCCAGATCGGTGCCGGAGGCTTCGGCGAGTGCAGTCAACGCCTCCTCGTCGCCTTCGGCCATCATGCCCATCACTTCGTACCAGGCACCGACCAGTGCCTTGCCGAAATCGGGATTGTCGGCGAGCGTCTCGGTATTGACCATCATGATGTCGATGATCTCGCCGGGAATGCCGGCTGAATCGAACACCTTGTTGGCGTTCGGCATTCCGAGGATTTCGGAGACCAGCGGGTTCCAGGTCACCACCGCGGTCACGTCGTCGGTACCGTAGGCGGCGACCATGTCGGCGTCTGAGGTGTTGACGACGGTCAGGTCCTTTTCCGACAGGCCCACGCTGTCGAGCGCGCGCGCCAGCAGGTAGTGAGAGACAGACAATTCCACCAGATTGACATTCTGGCCCTTGATGTCACCCAGTTCCTTCTTGTCCTTCAGGATGATGGCGTCGTTGCCGTTAGAATAGTCGCCGACGATCAGCGCGGTCGTATCCACGCCGCCGCCCGCCGGGATCGACAACGCGTCCATGTTGGTCATGGAGCAACCGTCATATTCACCGGCCGTGTACTGGTTGATCGACTCGACGTAGTCGTTGATCTGCACGATTTCGACGCTGATCCCGTATTTGTCGGCCCATTTTTTCATGATGCCGGAATCCTGCAGATAGCCCCAGGGCATCCAGCCGACGTAAATCGACCAGCAGACCTTGAAGTCTTTCTTCTCCTCGGCTTTCGCGGAATTCGACAACGCCGGCAGCGTGAATGCCGCGGCGAGTAACAGTGCGGCCGGAACTACTGACCTAGTGAATTTACGGAACAACATGCGCCTCTCCTGTCGGTTGCGCCGGTATCTGGACCGGCTCTCTCGTCGGAGGTTCTTGCGCGCAGACCGGGAGGAGGTTCGCGCGCGCAAAACCTCGTGCAGTTGTCTCCCGGGATTTTGGCCCGCCGTGTCACCGGATATGTCACATCACCGGCTTGCGCCTCTCGGACCAGACATTTCCCGACCCGTCTGTCGGGGAAACCGGAACCCTAGGCGCGCTGCACGGAAACCGTAGAAGCAACAGACGTGCCAGAACAAATAGTACTACGAATTCAGAAAGTTACGCTTTCCGCGCATTGCAGGCACCCAGATATCATGATGATAATGCGGCATGCCTCGCCTAATAATTGAGCAACGGCGTCAAAATGATCATGCTTACGATCCGGCGCCAAACCAATACGCCTGGCAGATGTTTGCATCGGAGGGGCAAGCCGAAGGGACAGGGCAGGTTTCGCAACTCACCTATTTATATCAAGATAGTTGATATTCATGACGCGCTGACGTATGCGTGACGGATGAGCACCAAGGTACTGGTCGTGGACCCAACCGAGCGCCCCGACATTATCAGGGCACTGGCCAGCGAGGGCCGGGTAGCCATTTTGCGACTCCTCAAAACCGACGGTCCCAGAAACGTCAACCAGATTGCCCAGCATCTGGGTTTGCCGCAATCGACCGTATCGACAAATCTGCAATTGCTCGAAACCGCGGGGCTGATCCGTACTGAAAGCCAGAAGGCCAGGAAAGGCAGTCAGAAGATCTGCGTTGCCAACTTCGGTGACATCCTGCTTACCTTCAGGGACGCCCTCGCCGAAGCGGCGAACGATGACACCGTGGAGGTTGCGATGCCTCTCGGTCTGTATACCCAGTTCGAGGTCACCGGGCCTTGCGGCCTGTGCTCGAGGGAAGGTGTCATCGGCCTGCTGGACGTTGCCGACACGTTCCTTGACCCGGATCGCATGAAGGCCGGACTTCTCTGGTTTACAAGGGGTTTTGTCGAGTACCAGTTCCCCAACAACACCAGGCTGAACAACAAGAGCGCGAAGGCGATAGAATTTTCGATGGAACTCAGTTCGGAAGTGCCCGGCACCTCCGAGAACTGGCCGTCGGACATATTCCTCCAGATCAACGGCGTGGACGTCGGCCAGTGGACCTCTCCCGGTGACTTCGGCGACAAACGTGGTATCTATACCCCCGACTGGTGGAAGCTCGCCGGATCGCAATACGGCAAGCTCAAGAACTGGCGGATCAACGGCGAAGGCAGTTTCGTCGACGGCGTAAAGATTTCGGCCGTTACGCTCCAAGACATCGGCATCGATCAACATCGCTCGATACGAATGCGGATCGGCGTTCACGAAGACGCCGAGCATCCGGGCGGAATCAACATATTCGGCCGAGGATTCGGAAATTACGACCAGGACATCGTGCTGAGAATCCATACGTAAGTCTGACAAGCGGCACTTGACGCAGACCGTTTCTTGCCTGTTAAACTACCCGAAAATCTGATAATAATCAGAATAGTCGATATAAAAGCGACGGGGAGGAATGATGGAGGCACGGGTAACGGCGCATTCCCGCTTCACGATTGGCGGGATTGACGATCGTCTGTACGGCTCGTTTGTCGAGCATCTCGGTCGCGGCATCTACACCGGCATCTACGAGCCGGATCACCCAACCGCCGATTCCAACGGGATGCGCCGCGACGTCATCGAACTGGTGCGCGCGCTCAAAACACCCATCTGCCGATATCCGGGCGGAAATTTTGTGTCTGCCTACAATTGGGAAGACGGGATCGGACCCAAGGAAGATAGGCCGACACGCCTTGACCTCGCCTGGCGCACGAGTGAGTCCAACCAGGTAGGGATCCACGAATTCGCTGACTGGGCGCAGGCCGCCGATACGCAGATGATGCTGGCGGTCAACCTGGGATCGCGCGGGCTCGATGCTGCACGGAACTTCGTTGAATACGTCAATCATCCGGGCGGAACCCAATGGTCTGATCTACGCCGAAAGAACGGGCGGAATGAACCATGGGACGTGAAGCTTTGGTGCCTCGGCAATGAGATGGACGGGCCATGGCAGGTTGGCCACAAGAGCGCGGCCGAATACGGCCACCTCGCCAACGAGACGGCAAAGGCGCTCAGGGCGTTCGATGACAAGCTCGAACTCGTCGTGTGCGGCTCCTCGCATTCCGACATGGCGACCTACCCGCAATGGGAGGCAACCGTTCTCGAGAACACCTACGACCAGGTCGACTACATTTCCCTGCACATGTATTTCGGGAACTACGAGAAAAACCCGGCCGAGTACCTGGCGCTTTCGGAAAAATTGGACCGGTACATCGGCACGGTTGGCGGCGTCATCGATTATGTGAAGTCGAAATCGCGCTCCAAACGAGATGTAAAAATCTCCTTCGACGAATGGAACGTCTGGTATCACGAACGGCGGCGTGATGCGGAGCGGGTGCGCGAATGGGACTGGCCGCACGCCCCTGCCCTGCTCGAGGATATCTACAATTTCGAGGACGTGCTGCAGGTCGGTTGCATTCTCAACACCTTCATCCGTCGCTCCGATATCGTGCGGATCGCCTGCATCGCCCAGCTCGTCAACGTGATCGCGCCGATCATGACGGCGCCTGGCGGGCCGGCCTGGAAACAGACGATTTATTACCCTTTCCAGTTCGCCTCGCTCTACGGGCGGGGTGAAGCGCTGCAACTCGACGTCGATTGCGAGTGCTACACAGCGGATGTCTCCGACAGCGTTTCCTATCTCGACATCGCCGGCGTGCACGACGCCGATGCCGGCACGCTGACCTTCTTTGCGGTGAACCGGCATGCGCAGCAAGAAATGACGGTCGATCTATCGATCGAGCGCTTCGGCGCGGTCAAGCAGGTCGAACACACGCTGATCAAGCATGCCAATCTTGAGGCGACCAATACGCGGGACAATCCCGACAATGTCCGACCGCAAACCGCGCAGGCGGTTGCGCCCTCAAGCGGGGGCGCGAACCTGACGCTACCCCCTCATTCCTATTCGATGATCCGAATGAAGCTGTAGGCCCGCGGGCCTTCGTCGCGGCGCAAGCCGCAAAAACTTGGGAGGAAGTGCAGATGTTGAACTTTAGGAGAATGGCCGGACACCTGGTCAAGAGTGCCGGCCTGGCGGCCGTCCTGATGGCGACCGCCGCCCATGCCCAGGAAACGGTGGTGTGGTGGGATTTCCTTGGCGGCGGCGACGGCGTGCGCATGAAGAAGCTGATCTCGGACTTCAATGCCGAGCACGAAGGCAAGATCAAGATCGACGCCACCACGCTGGAATGGGGCACGCCCTTCTATACCAAGGTGCAGACCTCGGCCGCGATCGGAGAAGCGCCGGACGTCATGACCTATCACGCCAGCCGCATTCCGCTGGCGGTGAGCCAGGGCATTCTCGACGAGATCACCGCCGACGACTGGAGCAAGATGGGTCTCGGCGAAGGCGACTTTGCAACGGCTACCTGGGAAGCCGTGACGGAAGACGGCAAGCAATATGCCGTACCGCTCGATACTCATCCGATCGTGCTCTACTACAATCGCGACCTGCTCAAGAAGGCCGGGCGCCTCAACGATGACGGCACGCCGATGGGCCTCGATTCGGCCGAGGGCTTCAACGAGACGCTGAAGGCACTCAAGGATGCCGGGGTCAAGTTCCCGCTCGGTTCGGTTACCGCGAGCGGCAACTTCATGTTCCGCACCATCTATTCGCTGATGTGCCAGCAAGGCGGCGAATTGCTTACCGATGGCGAGTTCCTGGCCGGCGACAATGCCGAAAAGATGAAGAACGCGCTCGCCGTGCTCGGCGACTGGACCAAGGAGGGATATCAGTCGACCTATACGAACTATCCGGCAACCGTCGCGCTGTTCACCTCCGGTGAAGCGGCCATGATGATCAACGGCGTATGGGAAGTCCCGACGATGACCGACCTCAAAAAGGAAGGGAAGCTGTTCGAATGGGGCGCGATCGAACTGCCGGTCATCTTCGACAAGCCCTGCACCTATGCCGACAGCCACACCTTTGCGATCCCCAAGAACCAGGGCAAGGAAATGTCGGCCGAGAAGCGCGCCGCCGTGCTTGAGGTCATCTCCTGGGTCGACAAGCACTCGCTGTTCTGGGCAACGGCCGGTCACATCCCCGCCTACAAGGCCGTCACGGATTCCGACGACTACAAGCAGATGGAACCCAACGCGACCTATTCGTCGCTGACGGCGAACATGATCTTCGATCCCAAATCGCCGCTCGCCGGCATCGCGGGACCGATCTTCGACGTGATGGGCACGCACTTCGTGCCGGTTCTCAATGGCGAGAAAGATGCCGGAGAGGCGACCGATGCCATCAAGGAAGAGCTGAACGCGCTCTAGCATTCTCGTGACTGACGGGGCCGCCCGGCGTATCCGGGCGGCCACGAACCGCTGAGGACCCGAATGCTACGCAATCGCCGCAAGGACTTTCTGGTTGCCATGGTGCTGATCGCCCCGTTCGTGGCGATCTATGCGCTGGTCTTCGTCTATCCGACGATCCAGATGTTCAACATTTCCTTCACCAATGCCCCGCTGATCGGTGACGGCAAATGGGTCGGCCTTGACAATTACACCCGCCTGCCGCGCGACCCGCGCGTGCGCACGGCGATCTGGAATACCGCCTATTTCGTTGTGATGACCGTAGCGCCGGGCACGCTGGTCACGCTGGCGATCTCGCTTTCGGTGTCGCGGCTGAAGGGCAGGCTGCAGGCCGCCGTGCTGGCGATGTTCTTCCTGCCCTACATCCTTCCCGTTTCCGTCGTCTTCCGCTTGTGGGAATGGCTGCTCAATTTCCAGTTCGGCATCACCATGCAGGTGCTCGACATCTTCGGCATTCCGCGCGTGCCAGTCGTGGAATCGGCGACATGGCTGCTGCCTGCGGTCGCCGTGCTGACGATCTGGTGGACGGCGGGCTTCTCGATCCTGCTGTTCCTGGCCGGCCTGCGCGCGATACCCGTCGAGATCTACGAGGCTGCGGCGCTCGATAACGCCTCACGATGGACGGTGTTCCGGCGCATCACCTGGCCCCTGCTGTGGCCCGTGACGGCACTGGTCTTCACCATTCAGCTCATTCTGCAACTGAAGATTTTCGATCAGGTCTACCTGTTCGCATGGGACTCGCGACCGAACGACAACCTCGTCATGGTCTATTACATTTTCCAGCGTGCCTTCCAGATGAACCAGGGCGGCCGGGCCGCGGCGGTGGCGGTGTTGCTTTTCATCATCGTCATCGCCGTCTCCGTCCTCCAGTTCCAGTTGCTGCGCCTCGCCGGAGGCAAACGCCAATGAACGCGCAGGTCGCCCAGCGCTGGAACATCGCCGGCGCGACCATCACGCTGGTCACCGTGATCTGCGCCGTGATCTGGGCGTTTCCGCTCTATTGGGGCGTCATCACCTCGCTTAAGCCGGAAGACGAAGTGATACGACCCTATATCGAATTGTGGCCCGAGAACCTGACCTTCCAGCACTACGTCTTCGCCATCACGAACACCCAGATCGGAACCTGGTATGTGAACTCGATTGCGGTCGCGGTCGGCGTGACGGTGCTGACCATCGCGACCTCCATGCTGTGCGGCTACGCAATCTCCCAATTGCGATTTCCGGGGCGGACGGCTTTGTGGTGGCTGATCCTCGCGTCCTTCATGGTCCCCACCCAGGCACTGATCATCAACCATTTCGTGCTGGTGGCGAAGCTCGGGCTAATCAACACATGGGCGGGCATCATGCTGCCCCAGCTCATCCATCCGGTGATCATCATCGTCTACAAGCAGTTCTTCGATCAGGTCCCCAAGGATTTCCGCGAGGCCGCGGTGATGGACAACGCCTCGGAATTCTCGATCCTGTTCCGGGTATACCTGCCCATGAACTGGGGCGTGACAACCGCGCTCGCGATCGTTTGCTTTATCTGGACGTGGAACGCCTTCCTGTGGCCGTTCCTGTCGGTCACGCGAACCGAGATGATGACGATCACGGTCGGCATCACCCAGGTCAATGATTCATTCGGGATATTCTATGCACGACGCCTTTCGGCTGCCGTACTGGCCGGCCTGCCGGTCGCCCTCGCCTATCTGTTGTTCCAACGCAAGGTGACCGAGGCGCTCACCCTTTCGGCAGGCATCAAGGGCTAGAAAGACAAACGGGAAAGATGGGCAATGGCGGAAATCAGACTTAGCAACGCCTCGAAGAGTTTCGGCAGTGTACGGGTTATCGACGACCTCTCGCTGACGATCGAGTCGGGCGAGTTCGTCGTTTTTCTCGGCCCTTCCGGATCAGGAAAGTCTACGCTTCTGCGCATGATCGCCGGGCTGGAAAAGATGGACTCAGGCACGCTCGAAATAGGCGGAAGACGATTCGAACATCTCGCCCCCGGACAGAGGGGCGTCGCCATGGTCTTCCAGAACTACGCGCTTTATCCGCACATGACGGTGCGCGACAACATGGCCTTCGGCCTGCGCAACATTTCCCTTCCCGCCCGGCAGATCGAGGAACGCGTACAGGAAGCAGCCCGCATTCTCGAAATGGAGGAACTGCTCGAGCGTCGACCAGCACAGCTTTCGGGTGGTCAGCGCCAGCGCGTTGCCATCGGACGGGCCATCGTCAAGGAGCCCCTGGCCTTTCTCTTCGACGAGCCCTTGTCCAACCTGGATGCAGCCCTGCGGGTGCGCACGCGTGTCGAACTTGCTGAACTCCACCAAAGGATCCGGTCGACGATGATCTACGTCACGCACGACCAGACCGAAGCCATGACGCTGGCCGACCGGATTGTCGTTCTGAACGATTGTCGGATCGAGCAGATCGGCACGCCGATGGAAGTCTATTCCAATCCGGCTTCGCGGTTCGTCGCCGGATTTGTCGGCAGCCCGGGCATGAACTTCCTGCCCGCAGAAGTCGGAACAGACGGGACGGTTGTGCTTGGCGACGGATCGAGGATCCGCGTCGGCAATTCGGCCATGAAGCCGGGCTCGTACGATTTCGGCGTTCGTCCGGAGGCAGTGCATGTGGTCACGGAAGGTGATGCACAATCAGATGTCAGCGCGAAAGCAGGCGTCGTGGAACGCCTTGGAGACCGCACCCTTGTTCACTGCACGCTACCCAATGGCAGCGAGCTTGTCGCACAGGACAGTGGTCGTTCGCAGGTACGTCCAGGCGACAACATCAGGCTTCGCTTCGACTCCGGCGCGGTTCATCTTTTCGACAGTGCAGGACGCGTCTACTCCCATGTGTGACAGACACCCGTCCTGTTGCAGGTAACGCCACTAGCATCCCTGGTATCGCACGCAGCCAATGTAATTGTTCTGCCGACTCCAGTCGGCTCGGGCGACAGAGTCTCAGGACGATCAACGTCGTCGGTCAGCCCAGCACCTCCGCGACGGCGTCCGCCGTCTTGGCAACGACCTCGTCGGCCTCGGCTTTTGTCAGGCAGAGCGGCGGCGCAAAGCCGAGAATATCGCCCTGCGGCATGGCGCGGCCGATCACACCGCGCTTGACGAGTGCGGTGGCGATCTGCGGCCCGATCTTCCTGCCCGGATCGAAGGCGGCGCGCGAGTCACGATCCTCGACGAACTCGACCGCGCACAGCATGCCCTCGCCGCGCACGTGTCCGACGTGGTCGTGTCCGCCGAGCGCCTCCGCCATCGCCTTGTTGAGATGGGCACCCACCGTGCCGGCATTATCGACCAGGCCCAGACTGTCGATCAGCTTGAGATTGGCAATGCCGGCCGCGGCGCCGATCGGGTGGGCCGAATAGGTCCAGCCATGGCCGATGGGGCCGTTCTCGTCGGTGCCCTTTTCGAGCACCTTCCATACCCTGTCGCCGACGATCGAACCTGAAAGTGGCGCATAGGCCGAAGTCAACCCCTTGGCGATGGTGATGATGTCGGGCTCGATGCCGTAGTGATCGGATCCGAACATGGTGCCCAGCCGGCCGAATCCGGTGACGACCTCATCGGCGATCAGCAGGATGTCATGCTTTTTCAGCACAGCCTGGATCGCCTTCCAGTAGCCGGCAGGCGGTGGCACGATCCCGCCGGTACCCAGCACCGGTTCGCCGATAAAGGCCGCGATCGTGTCGGCCCCCTCTGCCTCGATCAGTTCCTCCAGCCGGGCGGCGCAATGGGCCGAGAACGCCTCCTCGCTCATCGCCGGATCCGGCCGCCGGTAATAATAGGGTGCGTCGGTGTGGAGGATGCGGTCGAGCGGCAGGTCGAACTTTTCGTGGAAAAGCTTCAGGCCGGTCAGCGAGCCTGTCACCAGCCCCGAGCCGTGATAGCCGCGCCAGCGCGAGATGATCTTCTTCTTTTCCGGCCGCCCGAGAATGTTGTTGTAGTACCAGACCAGCTTCACATTGGTCTCGTTTGCGTCGGATCCGCCTAGGCCGAAATAGACCTTCGACATGGTCTTCGGCGCGCGTTCCAGCACCATTCTGGCCAGCGTGATCGAGGCTTCGGTGCCATGCCCGACATAGGCGTGGTAGTAGGCCAGCTCCTTCGCCTGCTCGGCGATCGCTTCGGCGATTTCCTTCCTGCCATAGCCGACATTGACGCAATAAAGCCCCGCGAAGGCGTCGAGCAGCCGGTTGCCGTCGCGGTCCTCGATATGAACGCCGCTGCCGCCGGTGACGATGCGGTTGGGCGCTTCGCCGCGCGCGTGCTGCGCGAGATGGGTCGACGGGTGGAAGAAATGCTCCCTGTCCCACTGGTCGAGCGTGTCGTTCTTCAGCATGGTCTACTCCTGTTTGACGATCGGGCCGAACGGCGTTCGGCTCAGGATTTGCGTTCCCTGTGCCGTCATCAGCACCGGGCTCGAAACGAAATGGTTGCCCCTGCCCGTGCCCATCAGCCAGGAAAGGACGTGGAAACTCATGCCGGCCTCCAGCGCGAGATCGCTGCCCGACTTGAGGCCGACAACGGTATTGCCGCCGGTCCAGGACGGCGGATAGCCGATGCCGACCAGATAGCCGCAATGATGGCGCCGGTAGTGCGCCAGCCCGGCATCGTCGATGACATCCTGCCATGCGCGATAGGCCTCGCCCGCTGTCGCACCTGGGCGCAGCGCGTCGACGACCGCCATGAAGGCACGCGACGCAAGGTCCGCCATCGCCGCGTCCTCGTCGCATATGGACCCGATATGCACGAGCCGGCCGAGCGGCGCGTGGTAACGCTCAACGCAGCCGGACAATTCGAGAAACACCGGCTCGCCAGTGCGGAAGGAGCCGTCACCCCAGGTCGTGTGTTCTTCGCCAAGCCGCGACGCGGGCGGATGAACGGGCCGAAGCCCGGCGGCTCGCCCCCGGCGCGTGCCATCGCGGCAAGACAGGCCGCCGCCACCTCGCGTTCGGGAACGCCGTCGCCGATGGCGTCGATGGCTGCTGCCATGCCCGCGTCGCCCACCTCCGCCGCCTGTCGGATCAGCACCTGCTCGGCGTCCGACTTGACGAGGCGCAGTCGGTCGACAAGGCCGGTGATGTCGACCCACTCGGCATCGTCCAGCCCGGCCGCCAGTGCCAATGCGGTGCCATGGCTCATACCGCCGGCATGGTACTCGATGCCGATCCGCCCATGCGGCAGACCCGCGGCGATCCGGGCCGCGAGCCCGGCCGCACTTTCATCGTCCGAATGACCGCGAAAGATAGCATTGCGCACCTGGGTCTCGATGGTGACGCGCTCCATCGCCCGCGTCACGAGGACGGGCGGTCCTTCCATCGCCACGATCAGGAGGTGCGGCGCGAAATAGCCCCAATGGTCGAGGCCGGTCAGGTAGAAAACGTTTTCCGGCGACGAGACGATCGCAAGCTCGACCCCGCGCCCGGCCATGGCTGAACGAAGGCGCGCCAGCCTTGCCTCGAGTTCGTCATCGGAGAACGGGTTACGGTACATGGCTCAGGTCGTGATGATCGCGCCGATGCCGGCTTCGCGTGCCAGGCGCACGGCATGCGTCGCAATCGCCGTGTCCTGCGCGCCCGTTCCGGTCAGGTCGCAAAGGGTGATCTGGTCGTCCGCACTTCTTCCCGCCTTCGGCTCCGAGACGATCTCGCCGAGTTCGGGCGGCGTTGTGTTGTGCCATAGCCCTGCCTCGATCGCGGATCGCAGCTCGCCAAGCTTCTCGCACTGGCTCACCCGGTCCGCGACGTAAAGATCACAGGCGGCAAGCGCCGCCGGTTCGATCTCGTTCTTGCCGGCCTGGTCGGAGCCCATGGCGGTTATGTGCAGGCCGGGATGCAGCCATTCCGACTTCAGGACCGGGGTTTCGGCCGGGGTCGTGGTAACGACGAGCTGACTTTGCGCGACCAGCGCCTGCGGATCGGCTATCGCCTCGCACGGCATGCCGAGCGTGGCGACGATGTCGTCGGCGCAGGCTTGCGCCTTCGCATCGTCCCGCGCCCAGACCAGTGCGCGCTTGAAGGGCCGTACCAGATGCGCGGCCTGCAATTGCAGGCGAGCCTGCACACCCGCGCCGATCACGCCCGCCGTCTCGACATGGGCCGGCGCGAGATGCCTGGCGGCAACCGCGCCCGCCGCCGCCGTGCGGATATCGGTGAGGTAGCCATTGTCGAGCAGCAGCGCCTCAACCAGCCCGGTCCTGGCCGAGAACAGGATCATCAGCCCGTTGAGGCTTGGCAGACCCAGTTTAGGATTGTCGAAGAAGCCGGGACTGACCTTGATCGCGAAACCGTCGAAACCGGGAATGTAGGCGGTCTTCACGTCGACCTCGCCATTGGCCTCGGGGATCGCCATGGACAGGATCGGCGGCATCACGACCTTGCCGGTCGCCAGCGCCGCGAAGGCCTGCTCCACCGTCGCGATGGCGTCGAGGTCGAGCCGGACGAGGTTGCGCAGATCGGTCTCGGTCAGGATCGTGACGTCACGTTTCATAGGCAACTCCCGGCAGCGTCGTCTCGCCGAGCTGCACGTCACGGCCGGCGACGATGTCGCCAAAGACGTTCATGTCGAGATTGCGCCCGGTGATGATGGTGGCGACGGGCCCGTCGAACGGCGCCAGCCTGCCGGCGAGCAGGGCGGCGATGCCGACCACGCTGGCGCCCTCGGCGACCATCCGGTCCTCGTAGAAAAGCGTCTGCATCGCGCGATAGATCTCCGCTTCGCCGACCAGCACAATCCCGTCGAGCAGCGACCGGCACATCGCAAATGACAGGCGGTTGTCGAGCCCGATGCCGCCACCCAGCGAGTCGGCGAGGCTCGCCACCTCCTCCACCTCCACGGGATGGCCGGCGCGGATCGATTCATGCATCGCGGCCCCGCGATCCATCGAAATGCCAATCACCTTGATGTCCGGTTTGATGGTTTTCGCCGCAAAGGCGATGCCGGCCGCCAGCCCTCCGCCCGACAGCGGCACAAGAACGGCTGACAGGTCCGGCCGGTCCTCCATCAGTTCGAGGCCGATCGTGCCCTGTCCCGCCACGACCAACGGATCGTCGAAGGGCGATATCTCGACGAGCCCTTCGGCGGCGGCGAGGCGCTGGCTTTCGGCCAGCGCGTCGTCCTGGCTCGTGCCGCAGATGCGCACGTCCGCGCCGAGCGCCCTGATGCCGTCGACCTTTGCCTGCGGCACCAGTGAAGACATGCAGATGACGGCGCGCATGCCGCGTGCCCGCGCCGCATAGGCGACGCCGCGGCCGTGATTGCCGGTCGAACAGCAGGTGACCCCGGCGGTGCCGGGCGGCAGCTGCAGCACCGCGTTGGCCGCACCGCGCAGCTTGAAGGCGCCGATCGGCTGGGTGTTTTCCAGCTTCAGCAGGAAGTCGTGGCCGGACAAGCCGGAAAGAAAGGGCGAAGGGACGAGCGGCGTGCGCACGGCCGTGCCGGCGATCGTCTTTCGCGCCGCCAGGATATCGGCAAGCGAGAGCGCATCCATGATGATCAGCCTGCTTCGAGCACCGCGCTCAGGAACTGTCGGGTGCGCTCTTCCTTCGGGTCATTGAACAATTCGGCCGGCGGGCCCTGTTCGGCGATCTTGCCGCCATAGAAGAAGCACACCCGGTCGGAGAACTCCTTGGCGAAGCCCATCTGGTGGGTGACCATGAGCATGGTCAGGTCATGCTCGGCGGCGAGCTGGCGGATGACGTTGAGGACTTCGCCAACCAGCTCGGGATCGAGCGCCGACGTCACCTCGTCGAACAGCATCACCTTGGGGCGCATCGCCAGCGCGCGGGCGATCGCCACGCGCTGCTTCTGCCCGCCGGAAAGCTGGATGGGATAGTGCCCCTTCTTGTCGCCCAGGCCGACCATGTCGAGCAGATCGGCGGCCCGCGCCTCGGCCTCCTGTTTCGACAGGCCGAGGACAGAGACGGGAGCCTCCATGCAATTGGCGAGCGCGGTCATGTGCGGGAACAGGTTGAAGTGCTGGAACACCATGCCGATCTTGCCGCGAACGCGCCTGAGATGACACTCGCTCGCCGGCACCATCGCACCGTTGCGCTCTTCGTGCGTGAGCGGCTCGCCATCGACAGTGATTACGCCCTCGTCGATCCGCTCGAGTGTCATCAGCATGCGCAGAACCGTCGTCTTGCCCGAGCCGGACGGGCCGATGATCGACACCTTCTCGTTGCGGGCAATGTCGAGATCCAGCGAATCGAGCACGGTGAAACTGCCGTAGCGCTTGGTCACCTTGTCGAACCTGACCATGGGATCGGTCGCGGTTTCGTCGCTCATGGCAGTCTCCTATCCGAGATGGTAGCGGCGGTTGAGCCAGAAGCTGACGACCTGCACGATGGCCGAGGCGATCAGGCTGAAGACGAGATAGAAGGCGCCCGCCATGGTGATGGCCTCGATGTAGCGGTAGTTCTCCGCGCCGAAATTCTTGGCCTGTTGCAGCATTTCGAGGATGGCGATGGCGGCCAGGATCGGCGTGTCCTTGAACATGCCGATAAAGTAGTTGCCGAGCCCCGGCACGACCGGCGGAATGGCCTGTGGCAGAATGATGACCCGCCATATCCTGACTGGCGACAGGTTGAGTGCCGTGCAGGCTTCCCACTGGCCGCCGTCGACGGCTTCGATGCCGGCGCGGTAGACCTCCGAGCAATAAGCCGCGTAGTGGATGCCGAGCACGCCGATCCCTGCGGTCCAGGCCGGTATCACGATGCCGAATTGCGGGCCGACGAAATAGACGAAGAACACCTGCAGCAGCAGTGGCGTCGAGCGGATGAACTCGACCGTCTCGGCCATGGCGCGCGACACGAAGCGGTTGCCGGTGCGCCGGATGATGGCGAAGACGAGACCGAGCACGAGCGCAATGGCAAAGCCCAGAAGCGTCGCCTCGACTGTGACGATCGCCCCCTTGTAGAGATAGGGCCAGGCTTCGCGGACATAGTACCAGTCCCAGATCGTCATAACAGCGCCTCCCGAACGAAGCCGCGCGAGAAGCGGCGCTCGAGCCAGCGTACGAAGGGGGTGATCAGCGCCCGCGCGATGACGTAATAGCCGAACAGGGCGATCGCGAAGAACAGAAGGTAGTTGCCGGTCGCATCTGCGGAGAGCTTTGCGGCGGTTGTCAGTTCGGTAATCGTGATGAAGAAGATCAGCGAGGTGCCCTTGAGCAGCTCAATCAGAAGATTGCCCCATGCCGGCAGCATGGCGCGGATCGCCTGCGGCAGGATGATGCGTCGCATCATCTTGGCGCGGGGAAAATTGAGTGCGGTGCTGGCTTCATACTGGCCGCGATCGACGCTCTGGATCGCCGCGCGCACCAGCTCGGCCCCGTAGCCCGAGACGTTCATTCCGACGCCGAATACGGCAACGGTCCAGGGCGAAAGCGTCAGGCCGAAGATCGGCAGCACGAAGAACCACCAGTAGAGCTGCACCAGCAGCGACGTGCCGCGGAAGAATTCGATATAGGCGACGGCGAGCCAGCGGAACGGCCAGACCGGGGAAACTCTGACAATGCCCACCGCAAGACCCAGGATCACGGCGACGATCGACGCGCAGAGCGTGACGGTCAACGTGATGGCCGTGCCCTTGGCAAGGGCGATCACGCTGAAACCGAGCGCGAACTCGTTCATGATCGCGTTCCCCGTTCAAGCGCTCCCCCGGTCACGGCCGGGGAAGCGGATAAGGTTCTCGAACCTTCGGGTTCAGGTCAGCCCTTGCAGAGTTCGGCGGTCGTGGTGCCGTCGGGCAGGTTCGCCTTGGAGTAGCCGTACTCGCCAACCGATTCCATCATCTCGTCGGAGCCGATGTAATCCTTCAGCACGGCGTTGAAGGCGTCGACCTCGGCCTGCTGGCTGGGCAGGAAGGCAAAGCCCGGATAGCCGTCGATCACCGGCGGGGTGAACGGATCGGCGAGTTCGACCGCGTCGTCCTTGTCGGCAAATTCCTTCATCGTGAAGTAGGTGCCGCTGCCGCCCTCGGCGCGACCGGCCTTCACGGCCTGCAGGATTTCAGCGGGACCGGCCACCTGCATGATCTTGTCGTCGGCAAGGCCGACATTCTTGGCGTTCTGGACGGTGTTGTAGCCGGCGCCCGTGACCAGCGTCATGCCCTTGTCCTTGATGTCGGTGAACGAGTGAAGATCGTCCGGGTTGCCCTTGGGCACCAGCAGCGCGTCGGCGAAGGTGCCGAGCGGCTCGGTGAACAGGGCTGCGCGGCAGCGCTTGGGCAGGATGTACATGCCGCCCGTGATGATGTCGAAACGGCCCGCCTGAAGGCCGGGGATGAGCGCGCCCCATTCGGTGACGATCGGCTCGATGTTGGTCGTGCCGAGCTTTTCCAGAATGTCGATCGCCATGGCATTGACGAAGCCGAGCGGCGCATTGTTGTCACCCGGATACGCCCAGGGGATCTCGTTGGAGAAGCCAATGCGGATGGTCTCGCCGGCCTTGATCTTCTCCATTAGCGACTGCGCCGAGGCCGAACCGCCGATGGCGCCCACGGTCAGCGCGGCGATTCCCAACGCCGCCATTGCCTTCAGGATTGCACGTCTCATGAATCTCTCC
>JBHIWX010000034.1:0-39802 GCA_041987205.1 Rhizobiaceae bacterium
CCGCTTCGGCCACCCATTCGTAGGGCATGTGCCACGCACCGGGCGTGCCTTCCTGCCCGAGTTTGCAGGCAATCAGGAAGGACCGTTCAATGCCGGCCTCGTCCATCTGCCGGATCATCTCTTCATGCGTGACGGAAGCAATATCGGCTTCGTCGCGCCCGATCTTGCCAGTATGAAAGGTGCGCGTCCAGGCCGGCCGCGCGGCCACGATCTGGGGCGTCAGCGGGTTAACCACAATATCGATGGCGCCAATTGCCATTGAGGTGTCGCCTCTTTCGTTCATCTGATATAATGTTATGTGAATAATACTAATCAGGCAAGGGCATTCTCATCATGGAACCGGCATCCGAAACCATCGCCGAGGCTTGGCTGCGTTTGCTCAAGGCGCGCGGCGTCGACTATCTGTTCGCAAATGCCGGCACCGACTTCCCTTCCATCGTGGAGGCCATCGCGCGCGCCGAACAAACGGGACTTCCCATCCCCAAAGCCGTGCTCTGCGGGCATGAGAATGCCGCGATTTCCATGGCGCACGGCCATGCCATGGTCTCCGGCCGCGCCCAGGCGGCCATGGTCCATGTCAATGTCGGCACCGCCAACGCCATCAACGGGCTTATCAATGCCGAACGCGACTACGTGCCGCTGCTGCTGGCGGCAGGTCGCACCCCCTACCTGGAATCGGGCAAGGCGGGGGCCAGGTCCCTCAACATCCATTGGGCACAGGAGATGTTCGACCAGGCGGGCATGGTGCGCGAAAGCGTGCGCTGGGATTACGAACTGCGCGATCCCGATCTGATGGTACCCGCGACCGAACGCGCGCTGGCGATCGCCCATTCCGATCCGGGTGGACCGGTTTACATGACGTTGCCGCGCGAACTACTCGCCATGCCGCCATCCGGTGGAGACTTCCCCGCAGTGCCCCCGGTTCGCGAGGCGCGGATCGGCGCGCCGGACCCGGGCAACATCCGCGAAGCTGCCAGGATGCTGCACGCGGCCAGATCGCCCGTCATCGTCACCGCGCGCGCCGGCGCCGACAAATCGGTGCCCCCTCTCCTCTCCGAACTCGCCGCACGCATCGGTGCACCTGTCGTCGAATACCGGCCACGGCATTTGAACCTGTCGAGCGAGGACGACTACCATGGCGGATTCGAGATCGGGCCGTGGCTGGAAGATGCGGACGTGTTGCTCGTAATCGAATGCGACGTGCCGTTCATGCCTGCCAGCGACTCGCCCGATTCGAACCTGAAGATCATCCAGACCGGCATCGACCCGCTTCAGGCCCGCTATCCGATGCGCGGTTTCCGCTCCGACCTGACCATCGCCGCGGCGCCGCGTCTGTTCCTCCAGGCCATGCTGGACGAGACCGGCGACACGCAATCGGCTTCCGACCGTGGCGCCATGGTGCGCGCGCGCTGTGCGCGACTGCGCGGAACGGCCCGCGAGGCGGTCGCCACGCAGCCCGAACAAATCACCTTCGCCTGGGCTTCCGCCTGCCTAGACCGCGCGCGCGCTCCAGGATCGATCCTGGTCAACGAATATCCGCTCGTGCGCGGAGTCATGAAGACGACGGAACCCGGCGAATTCTACGGCAGTTCGCCGGCTGGTGGCCTCGGCTGGGGCCTGCCGGCGGCGATGGGCGCCAAGCTCGCCGCACCCGAACGCGAAGTGATCGCCGCGCTTGGAGACGGCAGCCACCTGTTCTCCAATCCGATCGCCTGTCACCAGATCGCGGCGGCGGAAAACATTCCCATCCTCGTCATGATCTTCAACAATGGCGGCTGGGGCGCCGTCGCAAGGGCAACGAAAGCGATGTACCCGGACGGCCATGCCGCCCGCGCCAACTGCATGCCGCTGACCCGCTTCGAGCCGGTGCCGGAATACGCCGCCATCGCACAGGCCTGCGGCCTGTGGGGCGAGACGGTCGAAGACCCTGCGGCACTACCCGAAAAGCTTGACCGCGCCTTCGCCGAGATACGCGAAAACGGGCGCAGCGCCGTGCTCGACGTGCGTTGCGCCGGCTGACACAACAGGAAACGGAAACAGACGATGGACACCATGAACGATACGCTGCCGATGCACCCCTTCCTTCCCGATGCCGTTACGAAGGCCGCCGCCGACAGACGCGGCAAGCCGCATGTCTTCGATCACATCGATCCGAAGAAGACCGCGCTGGTCACCATCGATCTCCAGCGCGCCTTCATGGACCCCGGCGCACCTTCCGAAGTGCCGCAGTCGCGTACCATCGTTCCAAACGTCAACCGCCTCGCTTCCGCCATGCGCGAAGCTGGCGGCAAGGTCGTGTGGATCAGGGCGACCTTCGATGAGGCCGGGTGGCCGATCTTTTTCGACAACATCGTCAACCCCGCCCTGTCCGGCCGCATTCTCGATGCCCTGCAGGAAGGCGCGGAGATGCACGAACTCTATGAGGGGCTGGACGTTCGCAAGGGTGACCTGATCGTCAACAAATATCGCCTGTCGGCATTTCTCCCCGGCACGTCCAATCTGCCGATCCTGCTGCGCACGGCGGGTATCGACACCGTCCTGATCGCCGGCTGCATGACCAATGTGTGCTGCGATTCGTCGGCCAGAGACGCCGCGATGACGGATTTCCGAACCATCATGGTGGAAGACGCAAACGCGACGCGCACCGACGAGGCCCATCTCGCCTCTCTGACGACCTTCCTGCAGGCCTTTGGCGACGTGCGCAGGACCGACGAAATCCTGGAGTTGTTGTCGGCGTCGATGTGACGCCGCCGGCCAGACCAGCCCGCTTGGCTGGCATTCGCGATTCTCGCCTGGCTGTTTGCGCCTGGCTATTTACGCTTGACGGCCAGCAGTGCCGCGCTCTCTCCGGCGACACTGCCGAAGGCAATGGCCGTCAGAAGGCCGTTGCCGGAAAGGTAACCGGAGACATCGGGCCCGGAGACGCCGCATGCTGCGCCGCCTCCCGCAAACAGATTGTCAAACGCCGAGACGTCCTCCCGCAGAACGCGCGCCTGATCGTCGATCATCAGACCGCCCTGCGTATGGAAGAGGGTGCCGGTCACGCGCACGGCCCTGTAGGGCGGTTTGAGCGGTGAGCCTGCGAATTTTCGACCAAAACGGTCGAATGCACCACCGGTACGGCAGCTTTCGACATCGGCCAGAGTCGCGGCAAGCGCAGCCACTGGCGCACCTGTGATGCCGGCCAGTTCCTCAACTGAACCGGCCTGGCGTATCGCACCGGCCTCCACCGCCTGCTGGTAATCGGGAAAGCCGAGACCGAAGGTGTGAATCGCTTCGTCATAGACATCCCAGGCGATACCGCCGGGCTGCCGCAGGACATGGACCGCCTGTTCGGAGTAGCCACCGGTTTCGTCGGAAAAGCGTTCGCCGCCGGAATTGACCTGGATGCCGCCGCGCATGATCAACGCCCAGGAGATCAGCACGCCATGCGGATGGGCTACCGAGCCATGCCCCTGGTAACCCGAGAGATGTTCGAGCCGCGCACCCAGCATCTCGCCCCATGTCAGCGCTGAACCGCGATTGGCTTCGTGGCCGAAATAGATGCCTGAGGCAATCTCCGGAATATGTCGCGCTACCAGATCGCGGTTGCCGCCAAACCCGCTCGAGGCGAGGACCAGGGACTTGCAGCCGATGGTTTCGCGGGCACCATCCGGTCGTGTGATCGTTACCGCGACGACCCTTTCATCGCTGTCGAGATGCAGCGTCTCGGCCTCGGCCTCCGTGACGACGGGAATGTCCCGCGCCTCCACGGCGGCAAGCAGCCGGGCCATCAACGCGGCGCCGGTTTTTTCGGGAACGGCGTGCATGCGATGGCGGGAGTGGCCGGGATACAGGAAATCGTCGAGCACGATCCAGTTCAGATCGTGATTGTCGGCCAGCCATTCGATCGCCGGGCCGATGCTTTCGCTGGCCAGCTTCACGAGTGCGGGAACGGCCGTGCCTTGCGATTTCGCGGCAATGTCGCCGGCCAGGCGTTCCGGCGCATCGTCGTCGACGCCGATCCTCTTCTGGAAACGCGTGGCCGCTGCGGGAATGAAGCCGGACGACATGGATGTGGAGCCGCGTGGCGAAACATCGCGTTCAACCACGACGACTTCTGCACCGCAATCGGAGGCCTTCAGCGCCGCGACCAGACCGCAGGCCCCGGCGCCGATGACGAGCACCTCGGTCTCGATGTCGGTCCTTTCGGGACGTTCACGCGAAACGCCGGGGACGCCCGTATTGCCAGTCATTTCAGCGCCCCGAGAGTAGCGAGGCAGCCTCGGCGCAGGTTGCAGGCGTGGCGATGGTGGACAGGTCGGCGATCGATCGCGCATGCGTTTCCGCGCTGAATGCGGCGCAGCCATCGGTCAGCAGCACGGTGGAGAAATCGCGCACATGTGCGTCGCGCAGGGTCGACGCGACGCCGCCATTCGTCACAATCCCGCAGATGATCAGCGTGTCGATGCCGGCCTTGCGCAGCACCCATTCGAGTCGGGTCATGTAGAAGGCCGAATAGGCCACCTTCTCGATGGCAATGTCGGCGGGCTGCAGGACGTCGATGAGTTGATGCCCCCACGATCCCGGCGCGAAGTCACCCTTGCCGAGAAAGGGCCTGAGGCTTTTGAGATGCGGCGAGATAAAGGGTTCACCGCCCTTGCCCGGCACCAGCGTGAACTGGGTCGAAACGATCCAACCGCCCCTGTCGCGGAGCGCATCGGCCACCGGCCTGACCCGATCGGGCAGCGCCGCGATCGCGTCGCTTTTCTGGCCGCCCCTGGCATAAGCGCCATCTGGATGCAGGAAATCGTTTTGCAGGTCGACGATCACGAGTGCGGTGCTCGCCGCGTCGATGGTTTTCAGATCGACATTCATGATACCGGCCGCATGACAAGGTTTCCGAACCGGTCGACCGTGGCGACGAGGCCCGGATCGACGAAGATGGTGGTGTCAGCCTGCTCCAGTATGGCAGGTCCCTCGATGACCGAGCCAACGGACAGCGCCAGGCGGTCATAGATTTTCGCCTCGTGAAAAGCGCCCTCGGCATAGACCCGTCGCGTGCCGGTCTGGCAATCTTCGGGTGCCTTGCCGTCAACGGGCGCAAAGACACTCATGTCGAGCTTGGGCCTGCGTCCGACGACCGCCACACGATAGTTCATCACCCGCGTCTCGATGTTCTCGAGCAGCCGGCCGAACTCCTCCTTGTAGGCCACGTCGAAGGCTTCGGCGATGGCCTCGCGCGTGAGGCCTGACGCGGGAATGGAGACCGGAACGCTGACCGTATGCGTCTGACCGAGATAGAGCATGTCGAACTCGTAGATGCGGTCGATGGCGTCGAAGGCGATCTCCGCGCCGGTGAGCAGCGCCTCGGTTTCCTCGGCCACCCGTGTCATCTCGCCGCCCAGCTCGCCCGCATCGACCTGGCTCAACAATTTGTTGACGGTCTGCACCCGGTCGTGACGCATGTCGGCGACGACACAGCCGAGCGCCGACGTGACGCCCGGGAAGCGCGGCACCAGCGCCGAACCGAGTCCCACTTCCTTGATAAGCGCGCCGGTATGCAGCGAACCGCCGCCGCCGAAAGGCATGGCGGCAAAGCGCGCCGGGTCGTGCCCCTTCTCGATGGAGACGAGACGAATGGCACCCGCCATCTTGGCATTGGCAAGCTTCAGGATGGCTTCCGCCGCTTCCTCGATGCCGATGCCGAGCGGCTTTGCGATATGGGTTTCGATCGCCTTTCGCGAAGCATCGATGTCCAGACGCTCCAGCTTGCCGCCGATGGGCCGGTCCGGATTGATGCGTCCCAGCACGACATTGGCGTCGGTCACGGTCGGCCGGTCGTTTCCCAGACCGTAGCAGACCGGCCCCGGGTCCGAGCCGGCCGATTCCGGGCCGACCTGCAAGAGGCCACCCATATCGACACCGGCAATCGAGCCGCCGCCCGCACCGATCGTGGTGATCTCGATCATCGGCGTGCGCACGACCATGCCAAAATCGATCGCGGTCTGGGCCGACAGCGCCGCCTTGTTGCCTGCGACCAGCGAGACGTCGAACGACGTGCCGCCCATGTCGCAGGTGATGATGTCGTCGAAGCCGGCGGCCTTGGCGATCTCCATGCCGGCGATGACGCCGGCGGCCGGGCCGGAAAGCGCGGTGCGCACCGGATAGCGCTTGGCGGTATCGACCGACATCACGCCGCCATTCGACTGGACGATCAGCACATCCCCGGTGAAGCCGCGTTTGGCCAGGCCCTTTTCCAGGCGGTCGAGATAGGAGGAGACGACCGGCTGGAGATAGGCGTTGAGCGTCGCGGTGGAGAGACGTTCGAACTCGCGAATTTCCGGCAGGATCTCGGTGGCGGCCGTGACGTATTCGTTCGGCCAGACCTCGCGTACGGCTTCGACCGCGCGCTGCTCATTGTCCGCATTGGCATAGCCGTTGATGAAGAAGACGCAGACGGCCTCGCAGCCCGCCGCCGACAATTCACGGGCCTTTTCCCTCACCGCGTCGAGATCGACGACCTCGATGACGCTGCCATCGGCAAGCGTGCGCTCGCTGACTTCCACCCGGTCGCCGCGCTCCACGACAGGCTGGAACATGCCTTTCAGGCCCCAGGTCGTCGGACGGTCGCGTCGACGCATTTCCAGCACGTCGCGGAAGCCTTCGGTCGTGATGATTCCGGTGCGCGCGCCCTTGCGCTCCAGCAGCGCATTGGTGCCGACGGTGGTGCCGTGAACAATGGTACGGATATCGGCAAAGTCGCCGACTTCACGCGAGATACCCTCGACAAACCCCTTCGACTGGTCACCCCGCGTCGACGGAACCTTGGCGGTCTTCACCTCGCCCGAGACGGTGTCGAGAATGAAGACGTCGGTGAAGGTTCCCCCGACATCGACCCCGATCGTGTATTGCGCCTTGCTCATTTTCATGCCGCCCCTGCGCGCAGTGTTCTTGTTTTTTCCATGTCGGGATTGCCGTCGGCATCGAGTTCGACACCGTAGTCATCCCGTGCGCTTGCCGCGCCGACGAAGCCAAGCCGCACGTCACGGGCAACCGCCTGCGGGTCGCGCGAAAACGCCTTGCCATAACCGCCACCGCCGGGCGTTTCGAGCCGCACTCTCTGGCCACGCCCGATCTGTACGCCAACCATCTTGGAAACAAGCGGCGGGATATGCTCACCGTCCGACTGCTCGTAGGTGAAGCGATTAAGCGAGGCCGGACCGCCGCCAACCACGCCCTGTGGTGCGAACTTGCCCCGCTCGCCGAAAAGGAAGACGTCGGCGTTCTTTTCCAGCAGTTCGATCTCGTAAACCGCGCCGAGACCACCGCGGAACTCGCCCGGGCCACCCGAATCCGGACGCAGCGCCCATTGGGTGAACCGTACCGGATAGGCCGTCTCGAGGATCTCGAGCGGCGGAATGGTCGCCATGGAGATGGGCGCATTGCCGTGGTTCAAACCGTCGCCGGCGCCATGCGCACCGTGACCGCCGCCGAAGAAGGAGAACATCACCCAGCGCTGACCCCGGTTTTGACCATCGGCGCGATGGCCGGCCAGCGAGAGCGCGTTGATCGTGCCGTAGGCGCAGGCCATGGCAGGTTCCGGCGCAAGCTGGGCAACCGCCTGGAACATGACATCGATAAGGCGAAGGATCGTCTCGGTGTAACCGCCAACGGGTTTCGGCGCCTTGACCGAGAGCAGGGAATCCTCGGGAACAATGAACTCGACCGGCTCCAGCACGCCGGCATTGGCGGGCACGTCGCCGAAGATATGCTTCAGCGCAACGTAGCAAGCCGCCACCGTCGTCGAGCGCGAGATGTTGAGCGGCCCTACGCAGGCGGGCGAGGACCGCGAAAAATCGATGATCATCCGCTCCCCCTCGACAGTCAGGTCGATGGCGATCTTCAGCGGCTCGTCGACGATACCGTCATTGTCGAGATAATCTTCCGCCGAGACGGTGCGGGAGGGAAGACTGGCAATCTGGGCGCGCATCATCTGGGCGGCGCGGCTTTTCAGTTCGCCGAGCGCGTCGGCAACGGTACCATCGCCATACTCCTCGACCAGTTCGAAAACGCGACGCTCACCCAGTTCCAGCGCGTTGATCTGGCCGTTCAAATCGCCATAAAGCGAAAGCGGCAGGCGCGAATTGGCGGAAAGGATGTCGACGATGTCCGACTTGTATTCACCGGCCTCATAAAGCTTCACCGGCGGGATAAGCATGCCTTCCTGGAAGCATTCGGTGGCCGCCGGATTGTAGTTGCCCGGCACATTGCCACCAACATCATGCCAGTGGCCGACGGAAGCCAGAAAGCAGAACACCTCGCCGTTCCGGAAGACCGGTTTGACCAGACGAAAGTCGGAAAGGTGCGTGCCGCCGTCATATGGATCATTGAAGATCCAGACATCGCCTTCCCGGATTCCGCCCTGCTTTTCGGCCTTGTCGATGACGGCCTTCACGGCGAAGGCCATGACACCGACGAAGATCGGCAGGCCGGACTTGCCCTGAACCAGGGTTTCGCCGGTCTTCGCGTCGTAGATGCCGTGCGAGGCATCGTGCGCCTCGGCGATAATCGGGTTGAAGGCCGAGCGGAACAATGTGGCGTCCATCTCGTCGGCAATCTGTTCAAGACGTCCCTTGAGAATCGCGAGGGTGACGTTGTCCAGCCCGGCAGGATTGTCGTTTGCGGTGATGGCGGACATCAGGCGTCTCCGTCGTAGGTCTTGCCGAGTTCGAGCAGTTCGGGCGTGCCGATAAGACGGTTCAGGCCGTTGAAGTCGAACATTCGCTCGCGGAAATGTTCGTTGGAGCCGCTCTCGAGGAGGTTGGCGTAGTAGTCGCGGGCAGTCACTGCGGCGGCGCGCACGATCCCGCCCGGAAAGATCACGAGACTGAAGCCGCGCGCCTCGAGTTCGGAGGCATTGAGCATCGGCGTCTTGCCACCCTCGACCATGTTGGCCATTAGCGGCACGCGGCCGCCGAAGGTCGTCGCGATGGAGTCGAGTTGCTCGAGCGACTGCGGCGCCTCGATGAAGAGCATGTCCGCGCCGGCCTCGACATAGGCTTCCGCGCGTTCCAGCGCGGGCTCGAAACCTTCCACGCCAATGGCGTCGGTACGGGCGATAATGAGCGTGCCATCGCTGGTACGCGCGTCGCAGGCGGCGCGGATCTTGCCGGACATTTCGGCGGTGGACACAAGCTGCTTGCCATCGAGATGGCCGCAGCGTTTGGGCATCGTCTGATCCTCGATCTGCAGCGCATTTGCACCCATGCGTTCAAATACGCGCACGGTGCGCTGAACATTGAGGGCATTGCCGAAACCATTGTCCGCATCGACCACGATCGGCACGGTGATGCGGTCGCGGATGGCTGCGACGGTATCGGCAACTTCGGACATGGAGACCAGGCCAATGTCGGAGCGGCCGAAGCGCGTATAGGCCAGCGAGGCGCCGGAGAGGTACACGGTCTCCGCACCTGCCTGTTCGGCAATCAGCGCCGTAAGCGCGTCGTATACACCCGGCGCCACCAGGATCGGCTTTTCCGCCAAACGCTTCTTGAGATCTTTTGTCATTGGCGTGGTCATTCCTCGCGCTGTGCGGCAAAGCGCTTCTTGAGATGGGGGACGAGTCCCCCGTCAAGCAGCATTCGCTTGAGATTTTCCGGGAGCGGTTCGAGCCGCACGGTCTTGTTCTTGTCGGTCAGGGTGAGCTCGCCGGTGGAGAGCGAGAAGTAGCAGGCATCGCCGTCCTCGACCTCCGAAAGGTCGCTTCCGACCAGTACCGGGAGACCGAGATTGATGGCGTTTCGATAGAAAATGCCGGCAAAGGAGCGAGCGGCAACGCAAGCGAAACCCAGATGACGCAGCGCTTCGGCCGCCTGTTCGCGCGACGAGCCAATGCCGAAATTCTCGCCGGCGACGAGGACGTCGCCCGGTTCGGCCGTGGCAGCGAGATCGGCCCGCACGCCTTCCAGACAATGTGCGGCAATCGCTTCGATGCCTCCGCGCATGTATTGGCCGGGCGCGAGCTGGTCGGTATCGATGTTGTCGCCCACGAGGAAGACGCGGCTCATGCTCGCTCCCGCTCGCGCAGATGGTGGCGTGGATCCGCAATGCGGCCTTCAATCGCCGAAGCGGCAACCGTCAGTGGCGATCCCAGCCAGACCATCGAAGACTTCGCGCCCATGCGTCCCTGGAAATTGCGTGCCGTCGACGAGATGCAGGTCGCGTCCTCGCCAAGGCGTTCCGCACCATAGCCGGCGCAGATGCCGCAGGCATTGGGCAGGATGCGCGCGCCGACATCCTCGAAAACCTTCATGAGCCCCTCTTCCTCTGCACGGCGCTGGTCGGATGCGGACGACGGTGCAACCATCATTTCGACGCCATCGGCGATCTTGCGTCCGCGCAGGATGTCGGCGGCGGCGCGCAGATCGTCATATTTGGCGCCCGTGCAGGCGCCGATATAGGCGACATCGATACCGGTCTGCGGCGCATCGACGGCGGGCATGGCATTGGCCGGCGAGTGAGGCGCGGCAACTTGTGGCGCGAGCGTCGCGGCATCGAACTCATGGCGCTCCAGCACCGCCGCGTCGTTATCCGTCCTGAACTGCTGCCAGTCGCCGGCATCGCCACCATGCGACGAAAGCCAGGTCGCCGTCGTTTCATCGGGTGCAATCAGACCCGCCTGGGCGCCAAGTTCCGCAGCCATGTTCGACATGGTCATGCGTTCCTGCATGGAGAGCGCGGCGATCGCCTCGCCCGAATATTCCACGGCTTCATATTTGCCGCCGCCCATGCCGAGATGTCCGCAAAGGGCAAGCATCATGTCCTTGGCCATTAAACCGGGGCCGAGCCGGTTCTGCCATTCGATCAGGATCGTCTCGGGCACGCGCAGCCATATCTCGCCTGTCGCCAGAACCCCGGCCATTTCGGTCGCGCCGACGCCGAACATATAGGCCCCGAACGCCCCGCCGGTTGGCGAATGGCTGTCGCCGCCGACCACCAGCATGCCGGGCCTGAGATGCCCCTTTTCCGGCAGCACGACATGGCAGATGCCTTCGCCGTCATGGAAGGCGACCCTGCGCTCCTTTGCCCATGCGCGCGTCAATTCGAGGATACGCGCACCCTCGTCCGTTTCGCCGGGCACGAAATGATCGGAGATCAGCACGACTTTCGATTCGTCGAACAGGCCCACGGCAAGTTCGCGCAATATCGGCTCGACGCGGCGCGGCCCGCCCGAATCATGGATCATCGCGAGATCGACCTTCACGGTCACGATCTCGCCGGGCATCACCTCCGGCATGCCGGCGGCGCGCGCAATAATCTTCTGTGCCAGGGTGGCGGCCATCAATTCTTACCTTGCGCGAGCTGGTTCCAAGTTCCAGTCTCGGGAACACGCCCGATCGATATCGGGAACGTCCTCTCATGGGTGTTGGAACCTAGCACTAGCAATAATGGTATATCAATATACCAAATGTCAATTTTGCCGTCGGAAAGGGCCGTGAACAGGATATCGGCTTGCCACCGTGAGGCAGAAGATCGTCGGCCGATCGACGGCGGTCAACAGGACTGCCGCCGGGCAACACGGCCAGAGACTACAGTCTGCAAGGATACGGCTGTCGCTGGCTGAATGCCTCCCGCAAGGCCGCCCTGTCATAGGGCATTCGGCGAGACATCCGGAATCACGGAGGCATTTTGTGGGGTGCCTGGCGGGAAGAAGGAAACGACTTCGTACTCAGATCAAACGATCGAAGAGGTCACCGGTCTATCAGGCGCCCAATCGGAGGCCCGAGCGAGACGAATTTGCCGTGAGCGAAATAATGGCGGAGAGAGGGGGATTCGAACCCCCGGAACGCTTGCGCGCTCAACGGTTTTCGAGACCGCCCCGTTCAACCACTCCGGCACCTCTCCACGGGGAATGTCGCGGTGGCGCCAGCATAAAACAGCCCGGCTCCAGCGCGGGCGGAACATAGCGATTGCACCCAGCCCCGACAAGTGGCGTTTTTGACCTCTTTCGCGCCCGGCCTGGCGCGGTCCGCGCCGAGACAACAAGTTGCAACTCAGCCTTGACTTTTGGGGCCCGCACAATGTATTGCCTGCCCGCGTGGCGCGGCACTGTCTGCGCCACTTCCTTTTGCCGTCCCGGTCCAGGCCGCGCGGCAAGCCGATCGGGACCGGTTCAACCCGGCTTCGAACGGCGCAAACCCAAACCGACTGACAAAAAGACGGACGGGGGCACCCGGCAATGGCCGGGACTTGAAAACGCCCTTGAACTCCGTGACGAACACCGGAAGGCAAGAACAATGTTCGCAGTCATCAAAACCGGCGGCAAGCAGTACCGCGTCGCCGCGGACGATATTCTCCAGGTCGAGCGCCTCGCAGGCGAAGCGGGCGACATGGTTGAACTGGCCGATGTATTGATGGTCGGCAATGGCGACAAGTCCACCGTCGGCGCACCTCTCGTCGATGGCGCGATGGTCACCGCCGAGATCGTCGAGCACCTGCGCTCCAAAAAGGTCTATTCCTTCAAGAAGCGCCGCCGCCAGAACTCCAAGCGCATTCGCGGCCATCGCCAGATGCTGACCGCCATCCGCATTTCGGAGATCCTGACCGACGGCGCCAAGCCCTCGAAGAAGGCAGCCGCCAAGAAGCCGGCACCCGCCAAGACCGAGGCGAAAGCCGAGGAGAAGGCCGAAGCCAAGGCAGCGGCACCTGCCAAAAAGGACGCCGACGAAAAGCCCGCGGCCAAGGCCGAGAAGAAGACGGCCGCCAAGGCAGACATCGTCGACGACATCTCGCTGATCGGCGGCGTCGGCCCCGCGCTGAAGAAAAAGCTCGAGGGCGCCGGAATCACCTCGCTCAAGCAGATCGCCGACCTGTCGGACGACGCGGCGGCCAAGCTCGACGACGAGCTGACACTGGGCGGCCGCATCGAGCGTGACGAGTGGCGCGAGCAGGCGAAGGAATTGCTGGCTGGCAAACCGCCCCGCGCCAAGGTCGACAAGGAAGCCGCGGCCGAAAAGAAGGCCGACAAGTAATTCAATTCCCTGCTCAGGCAGGCGATCCCGAACAGGGAAACAGGAGACACCGAGATGGCACACAAAAAAGCAGGCGGTTCCTCGCGCAACGGTCGCGATTCAGAATCCAAACGCCTCGGCGTGAAGAAGTTCGGCGGCGAAGCCGTGCTCGCCGGCAACATTATCGTGCGCCAGCGTGGCACCAAATGGCATCCCGGCTCGAACGTCGGCATGGGCAAGGACCACACCCTCTTTGCCGTCGCCGAAGGCAAGGTCGAGTTCGCGCACAAAGCCAATGGCCGTACCTTTGTGAACGTGGTGCCAGCCGACGCGGCAAAATAGCCGGTAGCGATACTGCCGGCGTCCCATCAGGACCCGGCAAGGTCATCGCACCGAAGCCAGATACCGGAAAATCCGGAGAAAAGGGGAGATGGGACGCCATCTCCCCTTTTTCATTCGGAGTTTGGATCAATGGTTCTGGAACTGGAAGAAGACCTCGGCGAGGAGCTGGCTGCCTTGCAGCTGGGCTGCCCCGTCGTCGAGACCGAACGATTATTGCTGAGACCGCCGCACGAGGACGACGTCGAGGACATCGCCGCGCTCGCCAACAATTACAACGTGGCGCGCATGCTTTCCTCCATGCCGCACCCCTATTTCGCCGAGGACGCGCGCGAGTTCATCGACCGGGTGAAGCGCGCCTCGGTGCATGGCTGCGTCTACGCCATCACGGAAGCCCGCTCCGGCCGGTTCCTGGGCGTCGCCGGTTTGCACGAGGACCGCTCGCGCTTCGACCTTCCCTTCGCAGGATACTGGCTGGGCGAACCCTATTGGGCGAAGGGCTATGCCAGCGAGGCCGCGCGGGCGCTCGTCGACCTGTTCTTCAAGGTGACGGACCGCGACCAGCTGATGATCTCGTGCCGCGTCGACAACCATGCCTCGCGCCGCGTCATCGAAAAGTGCGGCGGCCGCTACTGGAAGTCCGGCACGGCGTTCAACCGCGCGCTTGGCGAGGTCCAGCATCTCGAACATTACCGCGTGACACGCGACGACTGGGTGGCAACCGCCGGCTAGTGCGTTTCATGTCTTGATGGAAACGCTCCGGCCGGTCGCCTGCGGGCCAGGGAACAGGAACGATGACGGAAAAATTCGACATACCCGTGCTGAAGACCGGGCGACTTGTTCTGCGCGGCTTCGAATCCGCTGATGCCGGGCGACTGGCCCGGCTGATCGGCGAGTTCGAAGTGGCCGGCAATCTGTCACGCGTGCCCTACCCCTACACCGTCAGCGACGCAAAGGAATGGCTCGCCAGCCTGCCCGCCACGCCGCAGCCCCATCGGACGACCTTTGCCATCGATTTGGGAAGCGACGGCCTGATCGGTGCGGTCGGCTTCCACGAGGCGGACGGGACGACGGAACTCGGCTATTGGCTCGGCCGCGCCTGGTGGGGCAACGGCTTTGCCGGCGAAGCAGCCTTTGCCGCCCTGCAATGGTATTTTGACTCGACGATCGAAGCATCGGTGCAGTCCGGCGCCTTCCATTTCAATGCGGCATCCCTTGCCATCCAGCGCAAACTGGGCTTTGTCGTTACCGGCCGAAGCATGAGCCATAACCGCGCGCGTGGCGAAGAGGTCGACCACATCGACACGCTTTTGACGCGGGAGGCATTTGAAGCCGTCCGGCACCTTCATGCGGAGCAGGCCGGCCGAAACGAGAAGAAAGCGTCATGAAATTCCTCGATCAGGCAAAGGTCTATATCCGTTCCGGCAATGGCGGCGCCGGCTCGGTCTCCTTTCGCCGCGAGAAATACATCGAGTTCGGCGGACCCGACGGGGGCGACGGCGGCCGTGGCGGCGATGTCTGGATCGAGGCGGTTGAGGGCCTCAACACGCTGATCGACTATCGCTACCAGCAGCATTTCAAGGCCAAGACCGGCGGCCACGGCATGGGCCGCAACCGCCATGGCGCGGATGGCGCCGACGTCGTCCTCAAGGTGCCCGAGGGCACGCAGGTCTTCGAGGAGGACAACGAGACGCTGATCACCGACCTCACCCATGCCGGCGAGCGCTACTGCATCGCGCGCGGCGGCAATGGCGGTTTCGGCAACACCCATTTCAAATCGTCGACCAATCAGGCACCCCGCCGCGCCAATCCGGGGCTGGAAGGCGTCGAGCGCACCATCTGGCTGCGCCTCAAGCTGATCGCCGATGCCGGCCTGATCGGCCTGCCCAATGCCGGCAAGTCGACCTTCCTGGCCTCCGTTTCGGCCGCCAAGCCCAAGATCGCCGACTATCCCTTCACCACGCTCCATCCCAATCTGGGCGTCGCCTCCATCGATGGCCGCGAATTCGTCATCGCCGACATTCCGGGCCTGATAGAGGGCGCGCATCTGGGCGTGGGCATTGGCGACCGCTTCCTCGGCCATGTCGAGCGCACCCGCGTGCTGCTCCATCTGGTCTCCGCCACGGAAGAGGATGTCGCCGCCGCCTATGCGACCGTGCGCGGCGAGGTCGAGGCCTATGGCCACGGCCTGGCCGACAAGCCGGAAATCCTGGCGCTGACCAAGGTCGACGCGATCACGCAAGAGGAACGCGCCGAAAAACTGACGGCGCTGGAAAAGGCGGGCGGCACGAAGCCCGTCGCGCTCTCCTCCGTCAGCCGTGAGGGCGTCGAGACTATCCTGCGCGCGCTGATTGACAAGGTCGTCGAAGCACGCGCAGCGGAAGCACCCGAGGTCGAGGACGACAGGTGGAAGCCGCTATGACCGCCGGCAAGCTCGCGCGCTACGACCGAGTCGTCATCAAGATCGGATCCTCGCTCCTGGTCGACCGCGCCAGCGGGCTGAAGCGCGAATGGCTCGATTCCATCTGTGACGACATCGCCGCGCTGGCGGCGCGAGGCACGCAGGTCATGGTCGTCTCGTCCGGCGCCATCGCGCTCGGCCGCTCGATCCTGAACCGTCCGTCCGGCGCGCTGAAGCTTGAGGAAAGCCAGGCGGCGGCGGCTTGCGGTCAGATCGCGCTGGCACGCGCCTGGTCCGAGGCGCTCGCGCGCCATGACCGCCATGCCGGCCAGATCCTGCTGACGCTGGGCGACACCGAGGAGCGCCGTCGCTACCTCAACGCGCGAGCGACGATCTCCACCCTGCTGAAGCTCGGCGCCATTCCTGTCATCAACGAGAACGACACGGTGGCGACCACCGAGATCCGCTATGGCGACAATGATCGCCTCGCCGCGCGCGTCGCCACCATGATGGGCGCCGACCTGCTGATCCTGCTGTCCGACATCGACGGCCTCTACACCGCGCCGCCGCATCTCGATCCGGCGGCCGAGTTCGTTTCGCGCGTGCCCCGCATCACACCCGAGATCGAGGCGATGGCGGGTTCCGCCGGCAATGAACTGTCGCGCGGCGGCATGGTGACCAAGATCGAGGCCGGCAAGATTGCCACCGCCTCGGGCACCGCCATGGCGATCGCCAGCGGCAAGAAGCTCAACCCCGTTTCCGCGCTCGATCGGGGCGGCATGGCCACCTGGTTCGAGCCGAGCGGCAACCCGGTCACCGCGCGCAAGAAATGGATTTCGGGCCAGCTCGGCACCGCCGGCACCATCCATGTCGACGCCGGCGCGGCGCGCGCGCTCGCCGGTGGCAAGAGCCTGTTGCCCGCCGGAGTCACAAGCGTTGAAGGCGGTTTCGCGCGCGGCGACGTCGTCGTGGTCCGCGATCCCGATCTGGGTGAGCTCGCCCGCGGCATCGTCGCCTACGACATGGCCGACGCGGCACGCATCGCCGGTTGCAAGTCGAGCCGCATCGCTGAAATACTGGGCTATGAAGGCCGCAGTGAAATGATCCACCGCGACGACCTCGTGCTGCATCACGACCGCCGCATCCCCAACGACCGGCGCGCCGCAAACGCGCAGGACGGCCGGACCGGGGAGAAGAGCCTGGAGGAAGAGCATTGAGCGCCATGCTGGAAAAGAGCCCCGCTGTCGGCACGGGTGACATCGCTTCGGCGATGGCCGATCTCGGCCGCGCCGCCCGCAAGGCCGCGCGCGCCATGGCGCAGGCAACGACCGCCACCAAGAACGCCGCACTCGCGGCCATGGCCGACGCCATCGAGGCCGAGACGCCGACCATTCTGCGCGCCAACGCGCTCGACATGCAGGCAGCCGAGAAAGCCGGGCAGACTCCGGCCTTCCTCGACCGGCTGAAGCTCGACGAAACCCGGATCGCCGGCATGGCGAAGGGCCTGCGCGACATCGCCGGACTGGCCGACCCCGTCGGCTCCGTCATCACCGAATGGGACCGACCCAACGGCCTGCACATCGCCCGCGTGCGCACGCCGCTCGGCGTGATCGGCATCATCTTCGAAAGCCGGCCCAACGTCGCCGCCGATGCCGGCGGGCTCTGCCTCAAGGCGGGCAATGCCGCGATCCTGCGCGGCGGCTCCGATTCCTGGCATTCGGTGCGCGCCATCCAGACATGTCTTGCGAAAGGCCTTGAATCCGCCGGCCTTCCCGCCGAGGCGATCCAGATCGTGCCCACCACCGACCGCGCGGCCGTGGGCGAAATGCTGACCGGCCTTGGCGGCAATGTCGACGTCATCGTGCCGCGCGGCGGTCGCAGCCTGGTCGAACGTGTGCAGAACGAGGCGCGCGTGCCCGTCTTCGCCCATCTCGAAGGCGTGTGCCACGTCTATGTCGACGCCAGCGCCGAGATCGACATGGCCGTTGAAATCACCGTCAATTCCAAGATGCGGCGTACCGGCATTTGCGGCTCGGCGGAGACCCTGCTGGTCGATCGCGCCGCAGGTAACACGCATCTCCTGCCGATCCTGAACGCGCTCGCCGAGGCGGGCTGCGAGATCCGGGCCACCGAGGAAATAAGGGCCGTCTTCCCTGCGGCGCTGGCGGCGACCGAGGAGGACTGGCCGAAGGAATATCTCGCCCCGATCATCGCGGTGAAACTGGTCGACGGCGTCGCCGGCGCCGTCGACCACATCGAGACCTGGTCCTCGCATCACACCGAGGCGGTCATCGCGGAGAACGAGCAGGTCGTCGAAACCTTCTTCGAAGGCATCGATTCGGCCATCCTGCTGCACAACGCCTCGACCCAGTTCGCCGATGGCGGCGAGTTCGGCATGGGCGCGGAAATCGGCATCGCCACCGGCAAGATGCATGCGCGTGGCCCGGTCGGCGTCGAACAGTTGACGAGCTTCAATTACCGCGTACGCGGCAACGGCCAGACCCGCCCTTGAGCACGACCCTGGTCGACACTGGCAACCCCGTGCTGGCGCAGGCGCTGCGCATACCCGATGCCGGCGACGGCCAGTCGGTCGGCCTGCTGGGCGGTTCGTTCAACCCGCCGCATGACGGCCATCTGCACATTTCCGAGCTTGTGCTGGCGCGCGCCCGGCTCGATCGCATCTGGTGGATCGTCACGCCCGGCAATCCGCTCAAGGATCACGGCAATCTGGCGCCGCTCGCCGAGCGCGTCGCGGCCTGCCGCGAAATCGCCCGTCATCCGCGCATCGACATCACCGCCTTCGAGGCCGCCCATTCCGTGCGCTACAGCGCCGACACGCTGGCGCTCCTGAAACGCAGGCGCCCGCGCCTGCGCTTCGTCTGGATCATGGGGGCAGACAATCTGGCCTCGTTCCACCGCTGGCAGGACTGGCGGGGCATCGCCGGCATGGTGCCGATGATCGTCGTCGACCGGCCGGGCTCCAGCTTCGCGACGGTTTCCGCGCCCGCCGCCATCGCGCTGTCGCGCTATCATATCGACGAGGAAGACGCCGCCTGCCTGCCCGCGCTGCGCCCGCCGGCCTGGACCTTCGTCCACGGGCCGCGTTCGGCGCTGTCCTCTACCGCCATTCGTGCCGCCAGAAAGGCCGGAACTGGAAGCCGAGCGGGCGGTTGACGTCAGGGTTAACCGACGGTTAACGCAAACGACTTCTAATTGTTGTCGAATCCCGGCACTATTGTATTCGGTGAAGAGAGTGTACATTTAATCCCAGTTCCGTGGGATGGCGCGTACGGCCAGTGTCAGGTCTCGATCTGTAGCGCGTGCCGATGCCGTTCGGCGGAACCGACTGCAACTTGCCAAGCGAGGAATACGCTGACTACTGCAATGCAGACACGGCACACCGACAAGGGCGCTGCCAATCCGACATCCGGGGCCGTTGAAGTCACGGTCGGGGATGTCCTCGAAACGGTGTCGACGAGCCTTGAGGATTCCAAGGCCGAGGCGCCGGTTACCATCGACATCCAGGGCAAATCGGCACTGGGCGACTACATGATTGTCGCCTCGGGCCGCTCGCATCGCCATGTCGGCGCCATCGCCGACCATTTGCTGCGGGACCTGAAGAACCGGGGCGTCGCCAAGCCGCGCGTCGAGGGTCTTCCCGGTTGCGACTGGGTGCTGATCGATACCGGCGACATCATCGTCCACATCTTCCGTCCCGAAGTTCGCGAATTCTACGGCATCGAGCGCATGTGGCAGATGCCGGAACATTCCGAAGTGCACTGATCCCCCAGGGGATCGGGTAACGGCATATGCGGCTTGTCATCGGCGCGGTCGGACGCATGAAGTCCGGCCCCGAAGCCGAATTGCTCGAGCGTTACTGCGATCGCGCCCGCAAGGCGGGCCGTGCGCTCGGCATCACCGATCTTTCCATCCGCGAAATCGTCGAATCGCGCGCCGCCAAACCGCAGACGCGCAAGGACGAGGAAGCCGCCGCGCTGCTCGCCGGCCTGGCGTCCGACGCCTTCGTCGTCTGCCTCGACGAAAACGGCCGCGACGAAACCAGCCGCAAGCTCGCCGGCATGGTAGAATCGCGTCTCGGCGACGCGACCTCCGAAATGGCCTTCCTGATCGGCGGACCGGACGGACATGGCCGCGCCGTCCGCGAACGCGCGGCGCTGACCCTAGCCTTCGGGCGCGCCACCTGGCCGCACCAACTCGCGCGCGTCATGCTGGCCGAACAGCTCTACCGTGCGGTTACCATCCTCACCGGCCACCCCTACCATCGCGACTGATCCCGTACGCCTGTTCGTTGCAGTCGTCGCGTGCCAACCTTTCCCTCGTGGTTGACAAAGGGTTAACTCCTGATCGCCTAGGATCGCGCAAAACCGGCACCGCAATCGGGAATCGACGCCCTTGCCCTCGACCAGAGCGCGCCAGACCTGCCAGCAGCATTCGGCGACGGCAATCCGCCGTCTCGCCGCCGTCGCGCTCGGCTGCGCCATGCTGCTGACCGGCGCGCTGCCGCTCGCCGCCCAGAAGCTCGACGCGCGTCAGGAGAGCACGCGGCAGGAACTCGCTGCCATCGAACAGGCGATCCGGCTCACCGACGAACGCAGGACCGCGCTCAGCGAGGAAATCGACCGGCTTGAGAAGGATCGTGCCTCGATCAACAAGAGCCTGATCGAGGCCTCGAAGCGGGCAAGACGTCTGGAGGAACACATCGCCTCCGGCGAGACCCGGCTGGAGGATTTGCGCGGCGAAGAGGATGCCACCCGCGCCTCGCTCGGCGAACGGCGCGAATTGCTGGGCGAGGTCATCGCCGCCCTGCAGCGCATGGCGGTCAATCCGCCGCCTGCCATCCTCGTCACGCCGCAGGACGCGCTGACCTCGGTGCGCTCGGCCATTCTGCTGGGCGCCGTAGTGCCCGAATTGCGCGCCGAGGCACGGGTCCTGCTGACCGAACTCAATGAACTGACGCGCATCCGCAGCGACATCTCCAATGAGCGCCTGTCGCTGTCGCGTGACCTGATGCAGCTCGCCGAGGAAGAACAGCGTCTGGGCCTTTTGCTCGACGAAAAGAAGAAGCTCAGCGCCGATGCCCGCCAGGAACTGGCCGGCGAAAGCGCCAGGGCCGCCGAACTTGCCGCAAGGGCGGGCACGCTGTCACGTTTAATTGAAACACTCGAAACCAAGCTCGCCGCCGCCCGCGAGGCGGCGGAAGCGGCGCGCCGCGCGGAGGCCGAGCGCCGCCGCAAGGAGACGGAAAAGCTTGTTGCAGCCCGCAAGGACATAGAAAAGCGCGATTTTTCCGATACGGCTCGAATCGCGCCGGCAATGGCGTTCGAGGCGGCAAAAGGCCTGCTGCCGCGTCCCGTCGCCGGCGCCGAGATCCGTTCATTCGGAGAGGAAGAACCACTGGCAGGAGCTTCCAAGGGTCTCTATATCGAGACTAGGGAATCCAGCCGGGTCGTCTCTCCGGCGGACGGGTGGGTTGTCTATGCTGGACCGTTCCGTTCCTACGGCCAACTCTTGATCCTGAACGCAGGCAATGGCTATCATGTCGTCCTTGCGGGAATGGATCGAATTGATGTTCAGATGGGGCAGTTCGTTCTTGCCGGTGAACCTGTGGCGGTGATGGGCGCACGCAGGGTTGCAAGTGCAAATGCGGTGGACATGGAAACGAAGCGACCCGTGCTCTATGTCGAATTCCGCAAGGATGGAAATTCAATCGATCCGTCACCCTGGTGGTCGGACTCTACCCTGAAGAGAGAAGCTCATGATTCGTAAGCTATCCTTAATGCTCGCCGGAGTCGTCATTGGCGCCACCACGGTCATGGTCGCCACGACCGGCCTGCCGGGACCCGACGCGGCGAATGCGGCAGGGGCCTCGACCTACCGGCAGCTTTCCATCTTCGGCGACATTTTCGAGCGCGTTCGCTCGCAATATGTCACCGAGCCCGACGAGGAAAAGCTCGTCGAGAATGCCATCAACGGCATGCTGAGCTCGCTCGATCCGCATTCCTCCTACCTCAACGCCAAGGATTTCTCCGACATGCGCGTCCAGACGCGCGGCCAGTTCGGCGGTCTCGGCATCGAGGTCACCATGGAGAACGAACTCGTCAAGGTCGTCACCCCGATCGACGACACGCCCGCCTCCAAGGCAGGCGTGCTGGCCGGCGACCTGATCTCGAAGATCGACGGCGAGGAAGTGCGCGGCCTCGCGCTGCAGGACGCCGTCGAGAAAATGCGCGGCCCGGTCAACACGCCCATCGTGCTGACCATCGTGCGCGAAGGCGCCGACAAGCCGATCGACATCACCATCATCCGCGACATCATCAAGGTCAGCTCCGTGAAGTCGCGCATCGAGGCCGAGGATGTCGGCTATCTGCGCATTTCGAGCTTCACCGAACAGACCTACGACAATCTGGAGCAGTCGATCCGCAAGATCCGCGACGAAGTCGGCGACGACAAACTAAAGGGCTATGTCCTCGATCTCCGCCTCAATCCCGGCGGCCTGCTCGAGCAGGCGGTCAGCGTCTCCGATTCCTTCCTGGATCGCGGCGAGATCGTCTCGACCCGTGGCCGCAACGCCGACGAGACCCGCCGCTATTCGGCCCGCCCGGGCGATCTGACAGGCGGCAAGCCGCTGATCGTGCTGATCAATGGCGGTTCTGCCTCGGCTTCCGAGATCGTCGCCGGCGCCCTGCAGGACCACAAGCGGGCCACCGTTCTGGGCTCGCGTTCCTTCGGCAAGGGCTCTGTCCAGACCATCATCCCGCTCGGCCCCAACGGTGCGCTGCGGCTCACCACGGCGCTTTATTACACGCCGTCCGGCACGTCGATCCAGGCCAAGGGCATCGAGCCTGACATCTCGATCAACCAGCCGCTGCCGGAAGAACTTCAGGGCAAGGTCGAGACCCGTGGCGAATCCTCCCTGCGCGGTCACATCACCGGACAGGAAGAGGATGATGCCGGTTCCGGTTCGACCGCCTATGTGCCGCCGGAGCCCAAGGACGATCTTCAGCTCCAGTACGCGCTCGACCTGATCCATGGCGTGAAGATGTCGAAGGCCTTCCCGCCGGATCCGAACGCAGCGGTTCCCAACTGAGGCGGCCGGGGTTCTCATAACCCCGCCGACCGCACCGCGGTTGACTTTTGAAGCCGGGAGGGGTCCGCTCCTCCCGGTTTCGTTTGTTCCGGCCCCTGATTCGCCATCGGCCTTTGATGGCGGGCCGGCCTTGGGAATATCTCGGGAATAACGCCGCTCCTCATGACCGACGAACTCACCAGACCGCTCGGACTGAAAACCGGCGAGAGGAAGACGCCCGGCTTCGGGTTCGTCGCTAGCCTTGCCGGCCTGTGCCTGCTTGCCGCCGCCGGTGGTTGGTTCTGGTGGCTGAGCAGAGACGCGGCGGAACCGACGGAAACCGTGACCGCACAAAATGCAACGGAGCCGGCAGCCCCTGAAGCCACACCGAAACCCGCCGAGCGGGAAACGCCACCGGCAACGAGGCCGGAGAAACGTCGCGTCGAAGCCTCCGGCGAACCGGGCACGCTGACTGCGGTCGAGCCGGACGGCGCCATCGAGCCGGCGACGCCCCTGCCGGAACTGCGCCGTCAGGAGCCGGCGCTCGCCCACCTGCCCGATCCCGAACTGGTCGAGAAGGGTGCCTCCGGCGTCATCCCGAAGCGCTCGCCCGATGGTTTGCGCCCGATGGACGTCTATTCCCGGCCGCCTGACACGGAGGGCAATTTTGGCGTCGCCCGGGTGGTGCTGATCGTCGGCGGGCTTGGCATCAGCCAGACCAGCTCGCAGGACGCCATCCGCCGCCTGCCCGGCGCCGTAACGCTCGCATTCGCACCCTATGGCAACAGCCTGTCGCGCTGGATGCAGGCCGCGCGCAAGGGCGGCCATGAGTTACTGCTCCAGGTGCCGATGGAGCCCTACGACTACCCCGCCAACAGTCCGGGACCGCACACGCTGGTCAGCGATGTCACGCCGGCCGAAAACCTCGCCAACCTGCACTGGGCGATGAGCCGGATCACCAACTATGTCGGCGTCATGAACTTTCTGGGCGGCCGGCTGGTCACCACGCGTGACGCGCTCAAGCCGATCTTCGACGACCTCGCGGAGCGCGGCCTGCTGTTCCTGGATGATGGTTCGGTCAAGAACACCGTGACCGGGGAGGTCGCCCGCGCCTCGGTCCTGCCCTATGCCCGCGCCCAGTTCCAGCTCGACGCGGTGCGCACCCGCCGCGAGATCGCCGCCCGCCTCGACGAACTGGTCAAGGAGGCTAGGCGCACGGGCCTTGCCATCGGCGTGGCGAACGCCTTTCCCGAATCGATCGACATGATCTCCAAATTCGCCGCCACGGCCGGCAAGCTCGAGATCGAGATCACGCCCGTTTCGGCCATCGTGTCCGATCCGGAGAGAAAGGGCCAATAGGCATGACAAAGGCGGAAGACCTGCCCTATCGCCCCTGTGTCGGCATCATGGTGCTGAACCGCGAAGGCCTCGTCTGGGCCGGAAGGCGCAAGCGCAAGCCGCATGACGAACTGGGCGATTCGGTCCAGCTCTGGCAGATGCCGCAGGGCGGCATCGACAAGGGCGAGAACGCCGAACCCGCCGCACGCCGCGAATTGTGGGAGGAGACCGGCATGACCTCCATCTCCCTGATTGCGGAGGCACCGGACTGGATCCGCTACGACCTGCCGGAAGACCTGATCGGCGTGGCGCTCAAGGGTAAATTTCGCGGCCAGAAGCAGCGCTGGTTCGCCTATCGTTTCGAGGGCGAGGAAAGCGAGATCGCCATCGACCCGCCGCCCAACGGCCATGAGGCCGAGTTCGACGCCTGGGACTGGAAGCCGATGGCCGAACTGCCGTCGCTCATCGTACCGTTCAAGCGCAGGCTCTACGAGGAAGTCGTCGAGGCTTTCCGCCATCTGGCGCCATGAAGCATCGCGCCGCCTGTTTCGTTCGCGCCATGGCGCATACGCTCGCGCTTGCGCTCCTGATCGGGACGCCGGCTTTGGGTGCAAACATCGACATCAGCGAGGTCGACGCCGGCGGCTTTCCCGCCAGCCTTTACGAGACCGGCGAGGGGCCGATCGTCATTCTGGTCGCAGGTTCGGGCCAGACCGACCGCAACGGCAACAGCCCGGTTGGCATCACCGCGTCCTATCTGGAGAAACTGGCCGGCGCGCTCGCCGCCGAGGGCTTTTCTTCCCTGCGCTATGACAAGCGCGGCGTGGTCGGCAGCGCCAAAGTCGACGATGAAGCCAAGCTCACGCTCGATGATTTCGTGGCGGATCTGGATGCCGTCCGGACATGGGCAGGACAGCGCTGGCCGGAACGCCCGGCCGTCCTTGCCGGCCACAGCGAGGGCGGCCTCATTGCCATGTTGGCGTCGGCCGTATCGCCGCCCGCCGGGCTGGTCCTGCTCGCTGCGCCCGGACGTCCGCCGGCGGAAATCCTGCGGATGCAAATGTCCCGGCTGCCCGATCCGTTGCACGAAGAAGCACTCGACATTCTGTCGGAACTGGAAGCAGGACGACAGGTGACCGGTGTTCCGACCCCTCTGGCGGCACTGTTCCGGCCATCGGTCCAGCCCTTCGTGATCTCGCTCGTCAAGGCAAGGCCCGCCGAAACCCTCGCAACGGTGGAGACGCCCGTCATGATCGTTGGCGGCGGTACGGACCTGCAGGTCGGTGAGGCCGATTTCAAGACCCTCGCCTCGGCAAGACCCGACGCGACATCGCTCTGGCTTCCCGCCATGAACCACGTTTTGACCGACAGCGTGATCAAGCCCACGGTGAATTTCGAAACCTATCGGCGCCCCGATCTTCCGTTGAGTAAAGGATTGTCGGAAGGTATCGTTGAATTCCTTCGATCCCTGTCACAGGATTGAAACCGAGAATCGGTTCTGTTGGACCGGTCGAACCGAACGGATACGCCCATTCCAGTGTTTTGCGAAACGATCGAGCTGCGCCATTCCAAGCCATCCGACGATACGGCACTGGCGGAACTGGTGGCGCTCGCCTTTGGCCGCCCGGACGAGGCGAAGCTGACGCTCGACCTGATCGCCGCACCGAATCCGACCGTTTCGATCGTTGCCGAGTGCAATGGAAAGCTCGTCGGGCAGGTTTTACTGACAGAGGTCGCCGCGCCGGTCAGGGCCGTCGCGCTGGCGCCCCTGTCGGTGCTGGCCGACTACCGCGAACTGCAGCTCGGCTCACGGCTGGTACGCCAGGCCATCCGGGAAGCCGGTGATGCCGGCTACGAGGCGATGTTTGTCCTCGGCGACACGCTCTATTACGAGCGCTTCGGCTTTTCTTCCGCGCTGGCCGATCCCTTTGAGATCGAGTGGCAGGGCCCGCATTTCATGGCGCTGGAACTGGCCCCCGGCACGCTGAGGAAAAAGCGCGGCAGGCTGGTCTATCCGTCGGCCTTTGCCGGCGTCTGAGCACCAACGAAAAACGGGCCCGAAGGCCCGTTTGAAGTCTCACTGGGTTTCGGCTGAAACGCGTCAGTGCATCGCGCCGGAAACGACCTTTTCCAGAACCTCAAGCTGCGCAAGACGCGCCTCGGCCTTGGACTTCGCTTCCTCGTTCTTCGCGTCGGCCACGTCCTCGCGCGCATTGCTGATGCGCTGCGCGATGTCGGCGGGGTCGAGTGCGGAGACCTCGGTCGCCGATTCGGCCAGCACCGTGCAATTGTCGGGCTGGATTTCGGCGAAGCCGCCAAACACGACATAGCGCTCGGACTTGCCGTCCGGCAGCGTCGCCGTGACGATGCCGGGCTGTATCGAGGTCATGAGCGGCGCATGGTTGGCCATCACCGTCATCTCGCCCTCGGTACCGGGAACCACGACGGTCTCGACATCCTGCGAAACGAGCAGGCGCTCGGGCGATACCAGTTCGAATTTGAAGCTGTCAGCCATGTGTTTTCAGCGAATAGTGGATGGCGAATAGAGCATTCTCATCTTCGCCGGTTCGTTCCCCTATTCGCAACTCCCTATTCGCTATTCGCTTCCATTACGCTGCTTCGGCGGCCAGACGCTGTGCCTTCTCGACCGCGTCCTCGATGGTGCCGACCATGTAGAAGGCTGCCTCGGGAAGGTGGTCGTATTCGCCGGCGCACAGGCCCTTGAACGAACGGATCGTGTCTTCCAGCGAGACCAGCTTGCCCGGCGCGCCGGTGAAAACTTCGGCGACGTGGAAGGGCTGCGACAGGAAGCGCTCGATCTTGCGGGCGCGGGCAACGGCCAGCTTGTCCTCTTCCGACAGCTCGTCCATGCCCAGGATCGCGATGATGTCTTGAAGCGACTTGTAGCGCTGGAGGATTTCCTGCGTCTGGCGGGCAACGGCGTAGTGCTCGTCGCCGATAATGCGCGGATCGAGCATGCGCGAGGTCGAGTCGAGCGGATCGACGGCCGGATAGATGCCCTTTTCCGAAATCGCGCGCGACAGCGTGGTCGTGGCGTCAAGGTGGGCGAACGAGGTCGCGGGCGCCGGGTCGGTGAGGTCATCGGCCGGAACGTAGATGGCCTGGACCGAAGTGATCGAGCCCTTGGTCGTCGTGGTGATGCGTTCCTGCAGCGCGCCCATGTCGGTCGCCAGCGTAGGCTGATAGCCGACGGCCGAAGGAATGCGGCCCAGCAGTGCCGAGAGTTCGGAGCCGGCCTGCGTGAAGCGGAAGATGTTGTCGACGAAGAACAGGACGTCCTGGCCCTGGTCGCGGAAGTGCTCGGCGACCGTCAGGCCCGACAGCGCGACGCGTGCGCGGGCACCCGGAGGCTCGTTCATCTGGCCGAAGACCAGCGCGCATTTCGAGCCTTCGGTCGAACCGTCGTTCTCGCTCGGGTCGACGTTCACGCCGGATTCGATCATCTCGTGATAGAGGTCGTTGCCCTCGCGCGTGCGCTCGCCGACACCGGCAAAGACCGAATAGCCGCCATGCGCCTTCGCGACGTTGTTGATCAGCTCCTGGATCAGAACCGTCTTGCCGACGCCCGCGCCGCCGAACAGGCCGATCTTGCCGCCTCGGGCGTAAGGTGCGAGCAGGTCGATGACCTTGATGCCCGTTTCGAGAATCTGCGCTTCCGTCGACTGCTCGGTGAAATCCGGTGCCGGCTGGTGAATGACGCGTGTGCTCTTGGTCTTGATAGGACCGGCTTCGTCAACCGGCTCGCCGATCACGTTCATGATGCGGCCCAGCGTCTCGTCGCCGACCGGCACGGCGATCGGTGCGCCGGTGTCGACCACTTCCTGGCCGCGAACCAGACCTTCGGTGGAGTCCATCGCGATCGTGCGAACCGTGTTCTCGCCCAGATGCTGCGCGACTTCGAGCACGAGGCGCATGCCGCCATTGTCGGTCTCGAGCGCGTTCAGGATCTGCGGCAGGTGGTCGGAAAACTGCACGTCGACGACGGCGCCGATGACCTGCACGATCTGACCGGCCGGACCCTTGGCAAGCTTCGGCTTTGCCGCAGCGGCGGATTTCTTCGCTGCCGGTGCCTTGGCGGCCGCCGTGCTGGCAGCCGGCTTTTTCGCGGCGGGCTTCTTTGCGGCGGGCTTGGCTGCTGCCCTGGTCTTGGGGGTTGCTGCTTTGGCCATCGTCGTGACTCTCCAGTCTTAGAGCGCTTCGGCGCCCGAAATGATTTCGATGAGTTCCTTGGTGATCTGGGCCTGGCGCTGCCGGTTGTAGGACAGCGTCAGCTTGTCGATCATCTCCCCGGCATTGCGGGTCGCATTGTCCATGGCGGTCATTTTCGCGCCCATCTCGCCGGCGACGTTTTCCAGAAGCGCCCGGAAAACCTGCACCGCGATGTTGCGCGGAATGAGATCGTTGAGAATGGATGCGGCATCCGGCTCGAATTCGTAGACCGCATTGCCCGGCGCCACCTCGGCTTCTTCGTCGTTGGCGGCCGGAATGAGCTGGTGCGCCGTCGGCACCTGGCTGATCACCGACTTGAACTCCGAATAGAACAGCGTGCAGACGTCGAACTCGCCGTTCTCGAACTTGTCGATGATCTTGGCCGCGATGTCCGTGGCATTGGCGAACGCCACCTGACGCACTTCGCGCAGGTCGACGCGCTCGTCGATATGCCTGGCATAGTCGCGGCGCAGCGCGTCATAGCCCTTGCGGCCGACGGTCATGATCTTGACCGTCTTGCCTTCCGCGATCAGACGACGGGCATGTTCGCGCGCCAGTCGTGCGATCGAGGAGTTGAAGCCGCCGCACAGGCCGCGCTCGGCCGTGCAGACCACCAGAAGGTGCGTATCGTCCTTGCCGGTGCCGGTCATCAGCGCCGGCGCCTCGGAGGGCGACACGATCTGCGACGCGCTCGCCAGAACCGCACCCATGCGCTCGGCATAGGGGCGCGCGGCTTCCGCCGCTTCCTGCGCGCGACGCAGCTTCGCTGCCGCCACCATCTGCATGGCCTTGGTGATCTTCTGGGTCGCCTTTACGGAGGCGATCCGGATCTTCAAATCCTTGAGGCTTGGCATCGCGGACTCTTGTTTCCTGTTCCCGGCCGGCGGAACGGCTCAGCGCCCCGCCGCATGCTGTTCAATGCGAACGCCCGTTTGCCCGATCAGGCAAAGGTCTTGGCGAAGGCGTCGATTGCCGCCGTAAGCCGTTCGCGGATCGAATCCGTGATCGCGGCTTCCTTGCGGATGTCGTCGAGAATGTCCTTGTTCTCGCCGCGCATATTGGTCAGCAGCGCCTTTTCGAAAGCACCGACCTGGTTGACCGCAAGCTTGTCGAGATAGCCGTTGACGCCGGCGAAAATGACGACGACCTGCTCTTCGGTCTTCAACGGCGAGAACTGCGGCTGCTTGAGCAGTTCGGTCAGGCGCGCGCCGCGATTGAGCAGGCGCTGCGTCGCCGCGTCGAGGTCGGAACCGAACTGGGCAAAGGCCGCCATTTCGCGATACTGCGCCAGTTCGCCCTTGATCGAGCCGGCGACCTGCTTCATCGCCTTGATCTGGGCCGAGGAGCCAACGCGCGAAACCGACAGACCGACGTTCACCGCCGGGCGGATGCCCTGGTAGAACAGGTCGGTTTCCAGGAAGATCTGGCCGTCGGTGATCGAGATCACGTTGGTCGGAATGTAGGCCGAAACGTCGTTGGCCTGCGTTTCGATGACGGGCAGCGCGGTCAGCGAACCGGCGCCGTTCTCCTCGTTCATCTTCGCGGCGCGTTCCAGCAGGCGCGAATGCAGGTAGAAAACGTCGCCCGGATAGGCTTCGCGGCCCGGCGGGCGGCGCAGCAGCAGCGACATCTGGCGGTAGGCAACGGCCTGCTTGGACAGATCGTCATAGGCGATCAGCGCATGCTTGCCATTGTCGCGGAAATATTCGCCCATCGCGCAGCCGGAGAACGGTGCCAGGAACTGCATCGGCGCGGGATCGGAAGCCGTTGCCGCGATGACGATGGAATATTCGAGCGCGCCGCGCTCTTCCAGAACCTTCACGAACTGGGCGACGGTGGAGCGCTTCTGGCCGACCGCGACATAGACGCAGTAGAGCTTCTTCGACTCGTCGTCGCCTTCGTTGATCGACTTCTGGTTCAGGAAGGTGTCGAGGATGATGGCGGTCTTGCCGGTCTGGCGGTCGCCGATGATCAGCTCGCGCTGGCCGCGACCGACCGGGATCAGCGCATCGATGGCCTTCAGGCCGGTCGACATCGGCTCGTGCACCGATTTGCGCGGAATGATGCCGGGCGCCTTCACGTCGACGCGGCGGCGTTCGGCTGCCTTGATCGGGCCCTTGCCGTCGATCGGATTGCCCAGCGCGTCGACCACGCGGCCGAGCAGGCCCGGGCCGACGGGGACGTCGACGATGGCGCCGGTCCGCTTGACGGTGTCGCCTTCCTTGATGTCGCGGTCGTCGCCGAAAATGACGACGCCGACATTGTCGCGCTCCAGGTTGAGGGCCATGCCGGCGATGCCGCCGGGGAACTCGACCAGTTCGCCGGCCTGACATTTGTCGAGGCCGTAGACACGGGCGATACCGTCACCGACGGAAAGCACCTGGCCTACTTCGGAAACCTCGGCTTCCTTGCCGAAATTCTTGATCTGGTCCTTGAGGATTGCGGAAATTTCCGCTGCGCGAATGTCCATTTAGCCGACCTCTTTGAGCGCGAGCTTGAGGGAGGAAAGTTTGGTGCGAATCGACGTATCGATCTGGCGGGAGCCGATCTTGACGATCATGCCGCCGAGGATCGAGGGGTCGACGGTTGCATGAACCGATACGTCCTTGCCGATCACACCGCTGAGTGTTTTAGAAAGTTCTGTCGTCTGCTTTGCCGTCAACGCCTGGGCAACGGTCACCTCGGCCGATTCCTCGCCGCGATGCGCCGCAAGCAGCTTGCGGAATTCGCCCAGCACGGCCGGAACCGCGAACAGGCGCCGGTTGCGCGCCATCACACGGATGACATTGCCGCCGAGCCCGGAAATCCTGGCTTTGGTGAGAATGGCGTCGACCGCCTTGAGCTGTTCATCGGCGGAGAAGACGGGGGAGCGGACAAGCCGCATCAAATCGTCGCTGCCGTGCAACAGATCATCGAAGCGGGCGAGCTCCTTTTCGACCGCGTCGAGCGAGTCTGCCTCGAGCGCCAGATCGAAAAGCGAACTGGCATACCGCCCGGCAATGCCCGATAAACTGGAAGCTGATGTCGCCACGCCAATCCTGTCAGTTGCGATGTCGCGCCGGGTATTTCACCTCGCGCCATCCGTGGTCCAAGACAAACACGACCTGTCGGCTCGATACCGGTCTTGGCCATTTGGGGCACTTGCCGGACGGGTCGGTCAGACCGTTGATCTTTATGATCTTTTTGCATTGACGACCTTCGGACGCACAATGTGCCGCGAAAGTCGCGCTTCCCCTAGCACAGCATCCCCCGACTCGCAACACGGTGAAAGCCGCCAAAGCGGTCGGATTGTCGCATTTGTCGGGCTGCACTTGACGGAATCCGGATCGAACGGCGCCGGATCAGCGCACGAGCCCGAAAACGAAGGCCAGCGGCATCGCGGCAAGCGCGATCTGGAACAGCAGGAACAGCCAGCCCCGGACCGTCTTCGCGGGGTCGGTCAGGTTGGACAGCAATTGTCCGAAACAGGCCACCGCCCAGGAAATGCCGAGCGCCAGATAGATCAGCGGCTGCGCCAGCAGGATCGCCGCGACGCCCGCGCCCAGATGAAAGCCGCCGAGCACGCCGCGCATCCCCGCAACCGCAGCACCCGGGTCTTCACCACGCCGGCCGAACAGGAGGCGGAACACCGTCGCCGGCAGGAACATCGCGATCAGGCCGAACAGCGCGGTCGCCGCCGCCGCCGACCATGCCAGCCATTCGCCATTGCTGCCGGGCCAGGGAAATGCCAGTTCCATCTTGCCTCACCGGGATCGTGCGCCGGCCCCGCCGGCCTGCGCAATTGTTCCGGAACGCGCTGGCCCGGAAGCTCCGCCATGTCATGGCTGCCATGGCGCGCGCAAGATGCAATTGCCTTGCGGGGAACGCAGGCGCGGCCTCAGCCGGCCTTGCGCGACAATGCGCCGGACATCTCCTGCTTGTGGCGCGCGCGTTCGTCCTTCAGATAGGTCTTGAAGAAATCCTTCTTGGCGGCGGTCAGGCGCTTGGCGTGATCGAGTGCCTCTGTCATCGCCTCGTCGAGAATGCCCTCGCGCGAGCACGCCTGCAACATGATCAGGTCCGGCGTGTAGTTCGCCTCGATCAGCACGGGGCCATTCTTCGAAAGCGCAATGTCGAAGCCCAGCACCAGCGCGCCCCGGGTCACACCGGCCGCGCCCAGCGCCAGATCGCGACACGCCTGCCAGTGCGGCAGCGCCACGCCGGCGATCTTCTCACCCGTGTCGGGATGATCGTCGACATAGGCGCCGTCGATGCCGAAGCCGGTCAGCGCGGCCGCCATCTCGCCCGAGGCAGTATCCACCGACGCGATGAGATTGCCCTTGCGCCAGAAATTGTCGGCAACATTGCCGCCGCCGGTCAGCTTGATAGAGGTGCGATAGATTTCCGGTCCCACGCCACGGTCTAGCGTGACCACGCGAACCGTTGGAACGCCGCCGCCGCAGATGCGCGCCAGCGTCGGATCGGCTTCGATGCAGGACTGGAACAGATAGCCGCCGCTGAAGCGCTCCATCACTTCCTGCCAGAAGGCGGCAACGGGGATCGTCCGCCCGCCGCCTCGCCGCACCTCGCCGGATTTCGCTTCGAACCCCTCGATACGCACCGAGCCGAGGCTCTGCAGCGAATCGATCGGTTTGCCGAACAGCGGAAAATCGGCGCCGGACAGATAGGCCGCAAGGCCCGCCTCGTCCGCGATGCGCTGCGGGTGCCCGTCGGGATAATGCCCGCCGATGACGGCGAGCGTCTCGGCAACGGGAAAGCCGAAGCCGAGCATCATCTTTTCATAGGCGAGCTTGTCATCGATCACGCCCAGCCACGGATTGGTCTCGCAGAGCTGGCTCCATATCTCGCGCGATTTGCGCAGGCCGACGAACCGCTTCTTCTGCGCCGGCGTGCAGGTCGCGTCGTCGAACAGCCGGAGCTGGTAATATTCGTCGACCAGCAATTTATTGCCGCCATAGCAATAGGCGACGAGATCGCGGAGCTGGCCCGAAAGCGAACGCCCGTATTCGGCTGCCACGCGCGGCATAACCTCGGCAAAGGCAGGCATCTCGCGGACGGATTGATGGTCGAGAACCGGTGCTGTCGGCTCGTTCATGGGCTTGTCTCCCGATGAATCATTGTTGCGGATCGCCCCGGATCCATTCCGCGCGAGAGTAGCCGCCGGCGCTTAAGCCTCGGTTAACCGCGTTTCGACGTTCCGGAAATGCGCGAGGGTGCCTAAAGAAAGCTTTGCGGATCGATGTCGACCTGCACGCGGATGCTGCCGCGCGGCTTCGGCCCGACGGCGAGCCATTGCCGCAGCCAACCCTGAAGGTCGGCGCGCCGGCTGGCATGGACGAGCAGGCGAAACCGGTGCCGCCCCCGTATCAGCGCCATCGGCGCTTCCGCCGGGCCGAGCACGGATATCTCGTCATGCGGCATCGCCGCACGCCGCATTTCGCGGGCATGCTTTTCGGCTTCGGGCCGGCTCGCCGCCGACACGATAACGCTCGCAAGCCTGCCGAAAGGCGGCAACGCGGCCTGTCGGCGCGCCTCGATCTCGCGGGCATAGAAGGATTCGCTGTCGCCCGAGGCAAGCGCCGCAATGACCGGATGCTCCGGCTGGTAGCTCTGCAGATAGCCGGTCGACTTGCCGCCCGTGCGTCCGGCCCGGCCCGTGACCTGCGCCAGCAACTGGAAGGTGCGTTCGGCCGCGCGCGGATCGCCATTGGCGAGCCCCAGATCGGCGTCGATCACGCCGACACAGGTCATCGCCGGGAAATTGTGCCCCTTGGCGACCAGTTGCGTGCCGATAACGATATCGACCTCGCCCTTGGCGATGGCTTCGAGCTCCAGACGCAGCCGGGTGACACCGCCCAGCATGTCGGATGAAAGCACGATCGTACGCGCATCGGGAAAATACTGCACCACCTCCTCGGCGAGCCGTTCCACGCCCGGTCCGCAGGCGACGAGGTGATCGAGCGCGCCGCAGGACGGACAGGCTTCCGGCACGGCTTCGTGATAGCCGCAATGATGACAGACGAGCTGGCGGCGAAAGCGGTGCTCGACCAGCCAGGCCGAACAGTCCGGGCACTGGAAGCGATGGCCGCACACCCGGCACAGCGTCAGCGGCGCGTAGCCGCGCCGGTTGAGGAACAGCAGCGACTGTTCGCCCTTTTCCAGGGTCTGCTTCATCGCGTCGAGCACCACCGGCGAGATGAACCCGCCGCGCGCCGGCGGCTTGCGGCGCATGTCGACCACCTCGATATCCGGCAACTGCGCCTCGGCGAAGCGTTCCTCGAGCTTCAGATAGGCATACTTGCCGGCCTGCGCGTTGACCCGGCTCTCGATCGACGGCGTCGCCGAAACGAGAATCGCCGGAATGCCCGTCAGGCTGGCGCGCACCACCGCCATGTCGCGCGCATGATAGAAGACGCGATCCTCCTGCTTGTAGGCGGGGTCGTGCTCCTCGTCGATGATCACGAGGCCCAGTTCCTCGAAAGGCAGGAACAGCGCCGAGCGCGCGCCGGCCACGACGCGCACCTCGCCGGTCGCCACCTGCCGCCATACCTGCTCGCGTTTCTTCGGGCTGATATCGGAATGCCATTCGGCCGGCCGCGACCCGAAACGCTGCTCGAACCGCTCCATGAAGGCCGCCGTCAGAGAGATTTCCGGCAGCAGGATCAGTACCTGCCGGCCCTGCCGCAGTGCGGCGGCCACCGCCTCGAAATAGACCTCCGTCTTGCCCGAGCCGGTGACGCCTTCGAGCAGGGTCGCCGAGAACGTGTCGGCCTCGACCGAAGCACCCAGCGCATCCGCCGCCTCTGCCTGGCTCGGCGAAAGCTCGATCGCGGAATGGTCCGGGTCGGGCGGCGCGACGACGGGCGGCGCGGGGATCTCGACCCGCGACAGCACGCGCTGGTCGAGCAGACCGTTGACCACGCCGGCACTGACGCCCGCCGCATGCGCCAGGCCGGACCGCGTCCACGCCATGCCGTCACGCGCCAGTTCGAGTACCGCCTCGCGCGCCTTGGTCATGCGCTCGGGATCGGCGCCCGAATAGACGATGCCCTCCATCGGCGGCAGCGGCGCCAGCGCGCCGGGCACGCGCAGCACCATCCGCAGCACCATGCCGGGCGGCGCGAGACAATAATTTGCCATCCAGTCGACGAATTCGCGCATGGTCGCGTCGAGCGGCGGACAATCGAACCGCGCCTCGATCTCGCGGAGCTTGGCCGGGTCGACCTTCCCGCCTGCCGTACCCTTTTCGGCATCCCAAACCGCGCCGATCACCTTGCGCGGCCCGAGCGGCACGGCGACGATGTCGCCCGCCACCAGCTTCATGCCGTCCGGCACGGCATAGCTGTAGGGCCGGTCGGCCGGTATGGGCAGAAGGACGGGGACGACGGTATCGGGCACGGCGGAAATGCAGGCCTTTTGTTCGAGAATCGCGATCTTGTCCGCGAAGGGTAATGACCTGACCGCCCATTTGCTATATGGCCTTCGCCTCGAAAAGATAGCTCGGCCGACGGCGATCCGCGCCATGCCGGCATGAAACGCGGCACGCACGCATAACCACTCTGGAGATCGCGCAATGAAATTCTTCGTCGACACGGCGGACACGAACGACATCCGGGAACTGGCCGATCTCGGCCTGCTCGACGGTGTGACGACCAATCCGTCGCTGATCATGAAGGCCGGCCGCGACATCAGGGAAGTCACCGCCGAGATCTGCTCCATCGTCGACGGCCCGGTTTCGGCCGAGGTCACCGCCACCGATTTCGACGGCATGATGAGCGAAGCCGCCATCCTTTCGAAGATCGCGTCGAACATCTGCATCAAGGTGCCATTGACGCCGGACGGGCTGAAGGCCTGCAAGGCGCTGACCGGCAACGGCCAGATGGTCAACGTCACGCTGTGCTTCTCCGCCAATCAGGCGCTGCTCGCCGCCAAGGCCGGCGCAACCTTCATCTCGCCCTTCATCGGCCGGCTCGACGATATCGGCCTCGACGGCATGGAAGTCATTTCCGAGATTCGCACGATCTACGACAATTACGGTTTCGAGACGCAGATCCTCGCCGCCTCGATCCGCACGGTAAACCACGTCAAGCAGGCCGCCCTGATCGGCGCCGACGTGGCGACCGTCCCGCCGGCAACGCTGAAGGCGCTGTTCAAGCACCCGTTGACCGACAAGGGCCTGGAAGCCTTCCTCGCCGACTGGGCCAAGACCGGCCAGAAGATCGGGTGACAAGGCGCGTCGCATTGTCGACACGGGCCGGTGCAAGATTTGAAGCCGTCGCCGCGAACAGCACAATCGGAAGGAACCGCATCATGACCGGATTGCCGAGACCCGGAGCCTTCGCACTGGCGCTGTTCGGCGCGATGCTTCTGGTCGCCGAGCCCGGCCTTTCCGCGTCGGCCTTTGCCCAGGATGATGCGCCCGTCGCCGACGACAGCCGCGAGAAGCGCGTCGAGATTGCCGAAGAGCTCGTCGCCGACACCATTGCCTCGAAGCTGGCCGACAACCTTCTTGCCAGCATGTGGGCGCCGGCGGAAAAGTCGCTACGCGAAAACAATCCCGCCATCGACGACGAGATCCTGGACGAACTGCGCGACAGCCTGGCCACGCAGACCAGCGAGATGATCGACGAACTGACCGCCGCCATGCCGGGCGTGTTCGCCCAGTACTTCACTGCGCCGGAATTGCAGCAGATCTACGATTTCCAAACCTCCGACGTTGGCCGCAAGGCGCTGGAGGTTCAGCCCAAGATCATCGGCGCGCTGATGCCGAAGATTTTGCAGTCGGTTCAGGAACGCACGCCGAAGATCCTCGAAAGCGTCCGCGTAAAGGCTGCCGAGAAGGGCCTGAAGCTCTAGGCTGGCAGTGGCCCGGCTAACCGCTTGCTAACCATGCGCCGCTAGAGTGGTACGCATGAACGCATCCACCGAGATCCTGATCAACTGTGCCGACGACCTCGCCGCCGAGCGCAAGGCATGGCTTGCCCATCTGGCCCATGAGCGGCGCGTCGCCGACAAGACGGTCGAAGCCTATGAGCGCGACCTGCGCCAATTCCTGTCCTTCCTGACGCGCCATCTCGGCCATCCGCCCGGATTGGCTGACATCGCCGATCTGAGACCCGCCGACATGCGCGGTTTCCTCGCCGAACGCCGCAACGCCGGGGCCGGCGCACGAACGCTCGGCCGTGGCCTTGCCGGCATCAAATCCTTCGTGCGCTACCTTGAGCGCAAGGGGCTTGCCCATTCCGGCGGGCTGGCCGCCACACGCGCGCCGCGCCAGCCCAAGACCCTGCCCAAGCCCGTCGCGGCGCCGCAGGCGATCCGCCTTGCCTCCGCGCGTGAGCAACTGGCTGAGGAACCCTGGATCGCCGCGCGCGATGCTGCGGTCTTCGCGCTGCTCTATGGCTGCGGCCTGCGTATCGGCGAGGCGTTGGCGCTGACCCCGAAAGCGGTGGAACATGGCAGGGCGCAAACGCTGCGCGTCACCGGCAAGGGCAACAAGACGCGGCTGGTGCCCATGCTCGCCGTTGTGGGCGAGGCGATCGCCGACTATCTCCACCATTGCCCGTTCCATCTCGACGACGACGAGTCACTGTTTCGCGGTGCGCGCGGCGGGCCCCTGCAACCGGCGATCGTCCAGCGCACACTGGCCAGAATGCGCGGCGCGCTCGGCCTGCCCGAGACCGCCACGCCGCACGCGCTGCGCCACTCCTTCGCCACCCATCTGCTGGCCGGTGGCGGCGACCTGCGCACCATCCAGGAACTGCTCGGCCATGCCAGCCTGTCAACCACGCAGATCTACACCGCCGTCGATACCGCGCGGCTGATGGAAAGCTATGCGAAGGCGCATCCCCGCGCAGGCCTGAAAGCCTCGCGGCAGGCGCGATGACGGGATTTCCGGCCACGCGTTCAATCCCCGTTAACCGACCCGTTTAACGGCCTGTCCAGCATTGCCGGCGACAATGCCGGCCATGGAAAACGAATCCGCCATCGAACCTGCAAACGACACGCCGAACACGCTTACCGGCCTGCTCGACAGGCTGGCTATGCCCACGCTTGTTGCCGTCGCACTCGGCCATCTCGCTCTCTTCGCACTCTTCGTGGCGTCGCTCGTCTGGGCCTCCACCGCGCTGGCGCAGGAGGCGCCGACACAGGACGAGCTCGACCAGCGCATCATGCAATGTTCCGGCGAGAACCTTGTCGAAAAACTGCGCCGCGAGGACCCGGAAAAGCTGGCGGCAGCCATGGCCGAGGCAAGCGAAGTCGCCAATGGCGACGCGATCTTCTGGAGAATCGAAAAACCCGGGACGGCAACCTCCTTCCTCCTCGGCACCATGCATTCGGCCGATCCGCGCGTCACCCGCATGCCTTCTGGCGCTCAGGCCGCTTTCGACGCGGCCTCGACCGTAATCATCGAAAGCGTCGAGACGCTCGATCCCGAAAAGACGCAGGCCGCCATGCTCGCGCTAAAGGATTTGACCCTGATGCTCGACGGCACCACGCTCGACAGCTTTGTGCCGGCCGGCTCGGTCGACGATCTCAAATCGGCCATCGAGGCGCGCGCCATGCCCTGGCAGATCGCCCGACACATGCAGCCCTGGCTGATCGCCGCCGCCATCGCCATTCCCGTCTGCGAGGTGGAAGCCAAGAATGCCGGCGAGCCCGTGCTCGACACACTGATCGGTCGCAAGGCTCAGGAAGACGGCAAGGAACTGGTGGGCCTCGAGACGATTAAGGAGCAGTTTACTGCCGTCGCCTCGGTCCCGCGCGAATTCCACGTCAACGCCCTCAACGAGACGCTGGAACTGGGCGAACTCGCCGAATCGGTGATGGAAACGACCAAGGCGCTCTATCTTGAGGGCCGGACCGGCCTGCTCCTGCCGCTCATCCGCGCCTATGCGCCGAAGACGTATGACGGCAAGGGCTACGCCGATTTCCAGGAATTGCTGATCGCCAAACGCAACCGGCTGATGGCCGAACGCGCCGCCCCGCATCTGGAAAAGGGCAATGCCTTCATGGCGGTTGGCGCATTGCACCTGCCCGGCGATGTTGGCCTCGTCGCCCTGCTGCGCGAGCGCGGATTCACGGTCGAGCCGGTCGCAACCGCCTCGAACTGACGCCTCCGATAAACCACCCTCGCAAAACCGTTACCGGCCGGGACTGGACGGTCCGGCGTGCCGTGCTAAGCTTTCTTGGATTGGAAGCCTTTTATTCCCGAAAGGACATGCCATGAAGAAGGTGCTCACCGCACTCCTCGCAACCGGCTTTCTCGCCGGATATGCCGGTGCCGGCTATGCCTGCGCCTATCACAGCGCCCATCTCGAGAAGAAACTGACGACCGCGCAGAGCGAAATGCCGGCGGAAGCGGATGATTCGGCGATGTCGACTCACGATCCCGACGCCGTTCGGGTCGACGAC
>JBHIWX010000035.1:0-39493 GCA_041987205.1 Rhizobiaceae bacterium
TGCTGCGTGAATTGCTGGCGCGTGTGCCGGATGCCGATGCGTTCCAGGCCAATAATGACGACATCGCCATCGGTGCGCTGTTCGAGTGCCAGCGGCGCGGCATCCGAATCCCGGAGAATTTCGGCATTTCCGGTTTCAACGATCTGGAGATCATGCGGCTCGCCTATCCCTCGATCACAAGCGTGAAGACGCATCGCTACGAGATGGGGCAGGTGGCGGTGCGCATGGCGATGGCGGCGGTGGCGGGCGAACGGCCCCGGCAACCGGTCGTTGATCTGGGCTTCGAACTGATCCTGCGCCAGAGCACTGACCGGCCATTGGCCGGCTAGTCCGCGCTGTCGGAGCAAAAATTTTTCTTCGTCGGCGATGACGGTTCACGAATTGACACAATCGGCGAAGACACTCCTTCGCACCGGTTCGGCCATCGGCTATGATTTGCCCGCAGGCCGGCCGGGAAACCGCCGGTGATCCCGCGTGCATTTTGCGCTTTGACGGAATCGCGGCGGGGAAGATGATCAGGGGCTCGGTCATTGAAAGGTGCGTTCCGATTGTTCGCGGAGCGTGGCGAGGGAGAGTCTTTTATGAAATCCGTGTTTTCAGCCGGGCTGTTCGCGGCGCTGGCGGCATTCGGCATCGCGCAGGGATTTGCACCGGCCGTTGCGCTGGCAAGCGCGCAGGATGTTCGGCGCGAGGTGGTTCTCACCGAGAACGGCGATTATTTCGGCTTCGACCTGCGCGCGGAAAAGGATGTCTCGCTCGAGACATGCCAGCAGATGTGCCTCGACGACCCGCAATGCCGGGCGTTCACCTTCAACACCAAGGTCAACTGGTGCTTCCTGAAGAGCGATTTCGACACGCTGGGGAGCTTCGAGGGCGCGATCGCCGGCAAGGTGGTCGAGATCGCGGCCGAACCGGATATCGGTGCGCCACCCGAACTCTCCTTCGTGCCGGCGGGCACACGCGAGGAAGCCAAACTGTTCGCCGCGAAACTCTCCTCGGCGCGCTCACAGGATGACGGTTCCGGCGTTGATGCCCTGATCGAGGCTGGAACGCAGGCCTTTGCCGGCGACCAGACCCGCGTGGCGGCAGAACTGTTCACACGGGCGCTGGCGCTCGATCCCGACCGGGTCGACACCTGGCTGACCTTCTCGCAGCTCGCGAGCGGCTGGCTCGGCGGGCAGGGGAATTACGACTATCTGCTGCAGGAGCAGGCGACCTCGGCCGCGCTCGGCGGCTATGCGCGCACGCGCACCGCTTCGGCACGCGCCAATGCGCTCGCGGTGCTGGCCGTCGCGCTGGAGCGGCGCAATCTCTACCGCCCGGCGCTGGAGGCCTACAAGGCGAGCCTCGAACTCGTCGATTCGCCGCAGGTGGCGACGGATTACCGCGCGCTGCGCGAGGCGAAAGGCTTCCGCGTGACCGGCAACCGTGTCGAAGCCGACCAGGCGAGCCCCTCCGTCTGCGTCGAGTTCTCCGAACCGCTGGTCAAGTCCGGCGTCGACTATTCCTCTTATGTGACCGTCGAGGGAAGCGCCTCGGGTGCGATCGAAGCCGGCGGCAAGCGCATCTGCGCGCAGGGGCTGGAACACGGCAACACCTACCGCATCACGCTGCGGGCCGGCCTGCCGTCCTCGGTCGGCGAGGTCCTGGAAAAGCCGGTGCCGATCAATGTCTATGTGCGCGATCGCGCACCCGCCGTGCGCTTTTCAGGTGAACGCTTCGTACTGCCCGACACCATGCGGCGCGGCATCCCGATCACGGGCATCAATACCGATGAGGCCGAGCTGAAGCTCTACCGCATCGGTGAGCGGGCGCTGGCCAATCTCCTGTCGGGCTCGCAATACTCCGGGTCGAAATTTCTTACCCAGCTCGAGGGCTATTCGGTCGACGAGATCGCCGACAATCTCGGCGCGCCGGTCTGGGAGGGTGCGATCGCGCTCAAGCGCGAACGCAATCGCGAGGTGGTGACCAGTTTCCCGATCGATGAGGCGCTGCCCGAGCGCGCGCCCGGCATCTATGTGCTGACCGCCGCCGTCGAGGGCGAGAAGCGCAACAGCTGGGACCCGGTGGCGACGCAATGGTTCCTCGTCTCCGATATCGGGCTGGCGACCTATGCCGGCACGGACGGGCTGACTGTCTTCGCACGCTCGCTCGAAACGGCGAAGCCGCTGGCGGGCGTCGAACTCTCGCTGATCGCCCGCAACAACGAGGTGCTTGGAACGGCGACGAGCGATGCCGAGGGCAAGGTAGTGTTCACGCCCGGCCTGATGCGCGGCTCGGCCGGGCTGGCGCCGGCGGTGCTGACCGGCAAGCTCGGCTCCGGTGACGCGGACGGCGAGAGCGACTTCGTTTTCCTCGACATGACACGCGCCGGGTTCGACCTGTCGGACCGTGGCGTCGAGGGCCGCACGCCGCCCGGACCGCTAGACGTCTACACCTGGCTCGACCGCGGCATCTACCGGCCCGGCGAGAGCGTGCATGCGATGTCGCTTGCGCGCGACGATGCCGTGCAGGCCGCCGCGAACCTGCCGCTGACCATGATCTTCAGCCGGCCGGACGGGGTCGAGGCGGCGCGCTTCGTCGTGCCCGATCCGTCGCTCGGTGGATACGAAGCCTCGATGCTGCTGCCGGACAGCGCCATGCGCGGGGTGTGGAACCTCAAGGTACACGCCGATCCCAAGGGTGCGCCGATCTCCGAAAAGAGCTTTCTGGTCGAGGACTTCACGCCCGACCGCATCGAATTCGACCTGACCAGCGAAGCCAGTTCGATCTCGCCGTCGCGCCCGGCGGAAATCTCGGTCGACGGGCGTTATCTCTACGGCGCGCCGGCCGCCGGCCTTTCGCTCGAGGGTGAGATGCGGCTCAAGACCGTGCGCGAACGCGCCGGAGCGCCGGGCTTCCTTTTCGGCCTTGCCGACGAGGAGAGCGAAGGCGATACCGTCATCAACCTCGCCGGTTTGGACGACACGGATGAAGCGGGCAAAGCAAGTTTCGCCGCCGTGCTCGGCCAGTTGCCGGCGACGACACGTCCGCTGGCGGCCGACATCGTCATCCGCATGCGTGAGGATGGCGGGCGCGCGGTGGAACGCAGCCTCACCCTGCCGGTCCTGCCCGACGGGCCGATGATCGGCATAAAGCCCGCCTTCGCCGACGGTCAGGTCAGGGAGAATTCGACCGCCCGCTTCCAGGTGATCGCGCTCGACGGCGAGGGCGAACGGGTCGATCTCGACGGGCTGAAATGGTCGCTGTCGCGCATCGACCGGCATTATCAGTGGTATCGCGATGGCAGCTACTGGCGCTACGAGCCGGTGGAAATCCCGCGCCAGGTCGCGGACGGCACGATCGACGCCAAGGCCGGCGAACCGGCGACCATCGAAGCCGAGGTCGAATGGGGCCGCTACCGCCTCGACGTCGAGACCGCCGATGCTCAAGGGCCGGCCAGCGGCGTCGAGTTCAATGCCGGCTGGTATGTGGAGGCCTCCTCGACGCAGACGCCGGACGCGCTCGAAATCGCGCTCGACAAGGATGCCTATGATGCCGGGGAAACGGCGAAGCTGAAGGTGACGCCGCGCTTTGGCGGCGAACTACTGGTCGCCATCGGCGCCGAACGGCTCTACCGCACGTTCAATGTTTCCGTGCCTGCAGAAGGCGCGGAAATCGACATCGAGGTCGATGCGGCCTGGGGCGCGGGGGCCTATGTCACGGCGACGCTCTACCGGCCGGGATCGGTCGAGGCCAACCACATGCCGGCGCGTGCCATGGGCACCACCTGGCTGGCGGTCGATCCAGGTGCGAAGGAACTCGAGGTCTCGCTGGGCACGCAAGAGCAGATGCGCCCCGGCGGGATCTTGTCGGTGCCGGTCCATGTCGAAAGTGGCGGCGACGAGGCCTATGTCACCGTCGCTGCGGTCGATGTCGGCATTTTGAACCTGACGCGCTACACCCCGCCCGATCCGGGCGCGTGGTATTTCGACCAGCGCGCGCTGGGACTCGAGATCCGCGACATCTACGGGCAATTGATCGACGGCTCGCTCGGCGAATTCGGCAAGGTGCGCAGCGGTGGCGACGGTCCTGGCATGACGGCGCAGGGCTCGCCGCCCACCGAGAAGCTGCTGGCGCTGTTCTCCGGCATCGTGCAGCTCGACGACAACGGCAACACGACCATCGATTTCGAGGTGCCGCAGTTCAACGGCACGGCGCGTGTCATGGCCGTTGCCTGGTCGAAGACCGGCGTCGGGTCGGCATCGAAGGATGTCATCATCCGCGATCCGGTCGTGCTCTCGGCAAGCTTGCCGAAGATACTCGCGCCGGGCGACGAGGCGCGCACGATCGTCGAGATTCACAATACGGACGGCGAGGCGGGAACCTATTCAGTCTTGCTTGTCGGCGACGATCTTGTCTCGGTGGACGGCTTGCCGGCGCAGGTGCAACTGGCGCGCGGCGAACGCAAGACGATCGATCTGGCGCTCAAGGCTGAAAGTGTCGGAACGGGCGAGGTGACCTTCGACGTGTCGCGGGACGGCGAGGCCGTCGCCAGCGTCACGCGGGTGGTCAGGGTGCGCCCGGCGACCCTGCCGGTGGCGCGGCGCATGGAGTTTCCGCTGGCGGCCAATGGCGGCTCGATGACGCTTGATGCCGGCCTGCTCGACGATTCCATTGCCGAGGGCGCCACGGTCGATGTCGCGGTGACGCGCTACAAGGCGTTCAACGTGGCGGGCGTGCTGTCGCGGCTCGACCGCTATCCCTATGGCTGTGCCGAGCAGACGACCAGCCGGGCATTGCCGCTCCTTTATCTCTCCGATCTCGACGCGCCGCCTTCGCTCGTCGAAACGCCGGATCTCGCCAAGCGCATCGAGGGTGCGATCACGCGGCTTGCGACCTTCCAGTCGGCGTCGGGCAGTTTCGGCCTCTGGGGGCCGGATGGCGGCGGCGATCTGTGGCTCGACGCCTATGTCACCGATTTTCTGACACGGGCGCGCGAAAAGGGCTACGCGGTCCCAGAGCAGGTGATGCGGCTTGCCGTGCAGAATTTGCAGAACACGCTCGCCTGGCAGGACGACATCGCCGAGCAAGGCAATGCCATCGCGCATGCGCTCTATGTGCTGGCGCGCAACCGCATGGCCTCGGCCGGCGACCTTCGCTACTACGCCGACACCAAGCTGGACGAGTTTCCGACACCACTGGCACGCGCCCATCTGGGTGCCGCGCTCGCGCTCTACAACGAGCATGAGCGGGCGAGCCGGGCCTACAGGTCGGCGCTCGCCTTCGCGCGCGATCCCAAGGCGGCCGATCCGGCGCGCTCGGATTACGGCTCGGCACTGCGCGACGGCGCGGCGATCCTGGCGCTGGCGTCGGAGACCCGGCCTGTCGGGTCGCTGTCGTCCGATCTCATCCCGGACCTGATGACGCTGGTGGACGGCGAACTGGAGAGCCGGCGCTACACTTCCACGCAGGAGGATGCCTGGCTGTTGCTGGCCGCGCGCGCGGCAAAGGAAGGCAATCGCTCGCTGGACCTGACCGTGAACGGTGCTTCCCACCAAGGCGCCTTCTCGCGCTCTCTTGCGGGCACGTCGCTCGGCGAGGACCCGCTCGCCATCGTCAACGAAACCGGTGATGCGGTTACGGCGGTCGTCTCCACGCTCGCCTCGCCGGTGCAGCCCCTGCCGGCGGGCGGCGACGGGTTTGCCATCGAGCGGCACTATTACCGCCTCGACGGCACGGAAACGGCACTTAACGACGTGAAGCAGAATGAGCGCTTCGTGGTGGTGCTGTCGGTGCTGGCCTTCGACAACTGGCCCTCGCGCATCCTGGTCAGCGATCTGCTGCCGGGCGGTTTCGAGATCGACAATCCCCGTCTGGTCAAGAGCGCAAAGCTCGACGGCTTCGACTGGATCGGCGAGACCGATATCGCCCACAGCGAGTTCCGTGACGACCGTTTCGTCGCGGCGCTGAACCGGACTTCCGGGGATGGGCGCGACTTCAAGCTCGCCTATGTCGTGCGCGCGGTGACGCCGGGCACCTATACGCATCCGGCCGCGACCGTCGAGGACATGTATCGGCCGGAACTTTCGGCACGGACGGCGACCGGCTTTCTGGAAGTCCGGGCGGCCGAATAGATGAAGCGCAAGGGTGCCGTTCCAATCTCCCCCTCTAGGGGGGAGAGCGGCGTTCACGGCAAGTTCTCTTCCAGACTGCCCAAGCTTCGACAATTGATTCTCGTCGCAGCATCGCTGGCTGTGGTCGGCGCTGCCGGTGTTTTCGCGCTCGACCGGCTCGACAAGGCCTTTCCGCCGCCACTGGGCGGGGAGGCGCATCTCTCGGTGGAGACCGTCGACCGAGAGGGCCGGCTGTTGCGCGTCTTCGCCAATGACGAGGATCGCTGGCGCCTCAAGGCCGATCTCGATCGGGTCGACCCCGAATTTGTCGAGATGCTGATCGCCTATGAGGACAAGCGCTTCCGCTCGCATCACGGTGTCGATCCGCTCGCCATGGCGCGCGCGGCGGGGCAGTTCCTCGCGCATGGTCGCATCGTTTCGGGCGGGTCAACCCTGACCATGCAGCTTGCCCGCCTGATCGAACCGAGGGCGGAGCGCTCGCTCGGCGCCAAGCTGCGCCAGATGGTGCGGGCGGTGCAGATCGAACGACGACTTTCCAAGCGCGAGATATTGCAGCGTTACCTTACGCTGGCACCCTATGGCGGCAATCTGGAGGGCGCACGCGCCGCCGCGCTGTCCTGGTTCGGCAAGGAGCCCGATCATCTGAGCCTGCCGGAGGCGGCCCTTCTGGTGGCGCTGCCGCAATCGCCGGAGAACCGGAGGCCGGACCGGCGCCCCGACGAGGCCCGCGCGGCACGCGACCGGGTCATGGCGCGCATGGTGTCGTCCGGGCTGGTGGAGGCTGGCGAGGTCGAGCGGGTCTCGCATTTCGATGTGCCGCGCACACGCCGAACCCTGCCGCAATTCGCGCCCCATCTGGCCGAGGTCGCGCGCGACCGCGACCCTGCCGCGCTCGTCCACGAAACGACGCTCGATCGCGACGTGCAGGCGGCGCTGGAGGCGCTGGCACATGATGCGGCACGACGAACCGGCCCGCGCGTCTCCGTCGCCATCGCCGCCGCCGATGCGAAGAGCGGCGAGATCCTCGCCAGTGTCGGCTCATCCGATTTCCTCGACCAGCGCCGCAGCGGCTGGATCGACATGACTCAGGCGCTGCGCTCGCCGGGCTCGACGCTGAAGCCCTTCGTTTACGGGCTGGCGATCGAGGATGGGCTGGTCCTGCCCGAGACCATGATCTCCGACCGGCCGGCGGATTTTTCCGGCTATCGGCCGGTCAATTTCGACCAGGGCTATCAGGGCGACATATCCGTGCGCCGGGCGCTGCAGATGTCGCTCAATGTGCCGGCCGTGCGCCTCGCCGACGCGGTTTCACCGGCGCGGCTGGTGGCAAGACTGCGGCGCGCCGGCGTCACGCCAATTCTGCCTGACGGCGAGCGGCCGGGGCTCGGTATCGTCCTCGGGGGTGTCGGGCTGACGCTCACCGATCTGGTGCAGCTCTACGCCAATCTGGTGACGCAAGGTTCCGTACCGCTGGCGCTCGGCGACGGTATTCGCACGCTGCCCGGTCCGCTCGCCGGGCCGAAGCCGCTTTCAGCCGTCGCGACCTGGCATGTCGCGGACATGCTGTCGGGCATTGCCGAGCCTCTGGGGTCTCGGCCGCGCGCCATCGCCTACAAGACGGGTACGAGCTATGGCTATCGCGATGCCTGGTCGGTCGGCTTCGATGGTCGGCATGTGATCGGCGTCTGGGTCGGCCGGGCAGACAATGGCGCGGTGCCGGGCATCAGTGGCGGCGCCACCGCCGCGCCCATCCTTTTCGAGGCGTTCGACCGGGCCGGCTTCGAAAGCGCGCCCCTGCCGCCGGCGCCTGCCGGTGCGGTGCGGCTCGCCAGAAGCGATCTGCCACCCGCCTTCCAGCGTTTCGATCGCGAACCCGCGGGGCGCTCGTTCTCGCCAATCCCGACGGAGCGGCAGCTCGCCATCGCCTTTCCGGCCAATGGCGCGGAACTGGAATCGGCCCTTATGGGCGACGGCGCGGCCGCGCCCGTGGTGGTCAAGCTGCAGGGGGGTACTCCACCCTTCCGGCTGATGGCTGATGGCCGGCCGGCCGAAGAGGTTTCGCGCCGGCGCCAGCTGTTCTGGACGCCGAGAGGCGCCGGTACGACCCGGCTGACGGTCGTCGATGCGCTGGGGCAGGCGCGTTCGGTGGAAGTGGTGGTGCGCTAACGCGCAATCCGCGCCAAAATCAGCGCCGTGGCCGCTTGTGATGCTGCACGAACAGCCGGCCGCGCTCGGTGATCAGCAGCACGATGATCGTTCCGATGCTGCAGGCGGCGAAGCCGATTGCCACGGGCGTGACCGAGTGGTCGTAATGGCCGGCGATGACATAGCCGATCCCCGCACCGAGGACGACGGTCGTCGCCCCGGTGAACGAGGCAGCGACACCGGCGACATGGCCCTGTGGCTCCATGGCCAGCGCGTTGAAATTGGCGAAGACCAGCCCGACCATCAGCATGATCGCGCCTTGCAAGGGCAGATAGAGCCAAAGCGTGAGCAGGTCCATTTCCGCAATCGCGAGCATGACCATCGAGATGAGGGCGCTTGCCACGGTGGCGCCATGGCTGAGCACGCGCATGCCGAAACGCTCGACCAGCGTTGCGTTGAGAAAGGAGGAAAGCGACATGAACACGGCGATCATCGCGAAGACGATGGCGAACCAGTCACCGGCGCCGAACACGTCGGCCAGAATTGGCTGGGAGGAACCGACATAGCCGAACAGGGCGCCGAAGAAGACGCCCGCCGATACGGTGTAGCCCACCGTCTGGCGGTTGCCGAACACGGATTTGAGCGCAAATGCCACGGTATGGAACGTGATTGCGCGCCGGTTCGCCGGGTGCAGCGTTTCGGGCAGGAACATGATCGAGACCGCCAGCAGGAAAACACCGAAGATCACCAGCGAACCCAGCACCCAGCGCCAGGTCGAACCCAGCAGAATGACCTGCCCGACGGCGGGCGCGATGACGGGCATGATCAGGAAGACGGTCATGACGAGCGACATGATGCGGGCCATGCGGCGGCCCTCGAAGCAGTCGCGGACGGCGGCCTGCGCGATGACACGCGGCGCGGCCGAGCCGATGCCCTGCATGAAACGCGCGGCCAGCAGGGCGTTGAGATCGCTTGACAGCGCGGTGGCGATGGCGGCCAGGGTGTAGATCGCCAACCCCCCGATGAGTACGGGGCGCCTGCCGTAGCGGTCGGCAAGGAAGCCGACGAAGAGCTGCGACAGGCCAAAGCCCATCATGTAGATCGGGATGATAGCCTGCAGCTCGGTAACCGGAACGTTGCCCAGTGCCGCCGACATGTCGGGAAAGGCCGGCAGCATGATGTCGGTCGTCAGCGCGTTGATGCACATGAGACTGGCGAGCAGCAGGACGAAGGCGGTTGTCGACAGGGGAGCGTGTCGCGAAAGGCGAGACTCTTCAGCGGTCGGCGGTGTTTCTCCGCCAGTCTCGCCGGTTGATCCGGAAATTTCCATTGCCTGCTTATAGTTCATGGTGAAACCATTTGCCCATGCGGATATGCATGGCTGACCTGTTCCTGACGCGGGGCTTGGTCGCAAAGCGGTTATGGAAGGAATGCGCAGATCAGGCCGTCCATATGTCGATGGGCGTCTGGCGACCGCGCAATTGCAGCGCATCGTGGCGGGCGAGCCCACCACACGGGCCGTCTTCGCCCTGATGCGCGGCTTCGATGCGCCGGATGACCGAATCGGAGATAGCAAGGCGGCAGCCGAGCTGCCGCGTGGCGCCCTCAAGCCTGCTCGCGACGTTGACGGTGTCGCCGAGCGTGGCGAATTCGAGCCGGTCGAGCGAGCCAATGTCGCCGAGAACGACCGGGCCGTAATGCAGGCCGACGGAGACGGGGAAGGCAGGCAGGCCTTTGGCGATCTGATTCTCGTTCCACTTGTCGGTGGAGGCGACGATTTCGCGGGCGGCCATGAGGGCGCGCTCGGCGTCGTCGGGCGCGGTGTTCGGCGTGCCGAAGGTCGCCATGATGCCGTCGCCCAGGAACTTGTCGAGCGTGCCGCCATGCTTGAACACGATGTCGGCGAGCAGCGAATGATAGTCGCGCAGCAGCGTGATGGTCTTGTCGGCCGACAATTCCTCGGCAATGCGGGTGAAGCCGACGATGTCGGCGAACAGCACGGCGGCTTCCTGCGAGCGGACCTCGGCCAGCGGATTGTCGCGGCGCGCCAGTTCCTCGACCATGGAGGGCGGGAAGTAGCGCGACAGATTGGTGCGCTCGGCGGCATATTCGGCCTGCTGGATCAGCAACTGGTTGGCGCGCCAGGATTTGAGCGCGATGATCGCGCCGACCAGCAGCAGGACGACGATCTCCTGGGTGCGCTGGGCGATCTGCGGGTCGTTGGGGTCGATGGTTTCGTACACCCGTTCCCAGCCCGACAGTGCTTCGGTGAGCGCGATCGACAATTCGGGCAGTTGCAGGCCGAAATAATGTACGAGCACCAGCCCGACCAGCCAGATGCCGGCCGACCAGGTGGTGATGGCGATCACGGTGCGCCAGCTATAGGCGAGGGCGCCCAGCGCCAGGAACAGGAAATAGTAGATGAATCCGTCGAACCTGTACTGCATCGCGGTCGGCCAGACATCGCTGCTGAACGGATTCGGCACCAGCAGGACGATGGCGAGCAGGAGCAGGTCGACCTGGATCAGGATCAGTTCGGCGCGGGACTGGCCGACCCGTGCGAGGCGGTATTGCAGCCATCCGATGACGACGAAGGCAACCAGCAGGGCCTCATAGTACAACACTTCGAGGCGAGGATTGGCGAAGGGCAGCATGATCGCGACGGCGATGAGCGCGAGCGAGCGCAGCCAGACGGTGAATTGCTGGCTGAATTTCTTCTCCTCCTCGAGCGCCTCCATCAGGTGCTTGTTCGTGCGCGCACGCTCCTGTTCGTGCTGGCGCGTGCGACGTCCGAACTGGAGGAGGGCGCCCAGTCTTGCGAGACCGCTAATGCCTGACCGCGTATTCATCTGTTTCTCCGGAAAATCCGTTGCCCGGCACCGCGATTCGACACGGCACGGCCGATTCCAGCCATCCCTTATCTAGCCTTTCGATCAACAGCGAAAAACAAGGATGTGACGATCTGCACGGTTGATCTCGCTCAAATCGGCTTTACTGAACATCGGTTAGAAGGCAAAAACGATGGCGGGTTCGATATGGGCTTGCATTACCTAGCGCCGAAATGCAGACTTATTCAAAAAAATGAATATGTCCGGTGGGGAAAGCCAGGGAAGGTATTATGACGCAGAAGGTTAAGCTGGGACTGGTCGAGTCCGACGGGAAAAACAGCCCCTCCACCGCGCCTGTCGCGAAGAAGGAAGTCAGCCCGACGGATTACGAGGCCTTTTTCCAGGACAAGCTGGCCAGTCTCCACGACGAAGGCCGCTACCGGGTGTTCGCCGATCTGGAACGGCGCGCCGGTTCCTTCCCCCGCGCCATCCGTCACACCGCCGAAGGGCCGAAAGAGGTCACGGTGTGGTGCTCCAACGACTATCTTGGCATGGGCCAGCACCCGAAAGTGATGGCGGCCATGCACGAGGCGATCGACCGCAGCGGCACCGGCGCGGGCGGCACGCGCAACATTTCCGGCACCAACCATTTCCATGTCGTGCTCGAGCGTGAGCTCGCCGATCTGCACGGCAAGGAATCGGCGCTGATCTTCACGTCGGGCTATGTCTCCAACTGGGCGACGCTCGGCACGCTGGGCGCCAACATACCGGGTCTGGTGATCTTCTCGGACGAGAAGAATCATGCCTCGATGATCGAGGGCATCCGCCACAGCCGCGCCCAGAAGCGCATCTTCAAGCACAATGATCCGGCCGATCTCGACGCCAAGCTGGCCGAATACGGCCCCGACGTGCCGAAGCTGGTCGCCTTTGAATCGGTCTATTCGATGGATGGCGACATCGCGCCGATCGCCGAGATCTGTGACATCGCCGACAAGCATGGCGCGATGACCTATCTCGACGAGGTCCATGCCGTTGGCATGTACGGTCCGCGCGGCGGCGGCGTCGCCGAGCGCGAAGGCATCATGGACCGGCTCACGATCATCGAGGGCACGCTCGGCAAGGCGTTCGGCGTGATGGGTGGCTACATCACCGGTTCCATGGCGCTGTGCGATTTCGTGCGCTCGTTCGCGTCGGGCTTCATCTTCACCACTGCGCTGCCGCCGGCACTCGCCGCGGGTGCGGTCGCCTCGATCCAGCATCTCAAGCAGAGCGACGAGGAGCGGATGGCGCAGCGCGAGGCGGTGGCCAAGGTGCGCGCCGGGCTAGAACGGGCCGGCATTCCGCACATGCCGAATCCGAGCCATATCGTGCCGGTGATGGTCGGCAATGCGGCCAAGTGCAAATGGATTTCCGACCTGCTGCTCGACAATTACGGCATCTATGTCCAGCCGATCAATTATCCCACGGTCGACCGCAAGACCGAGCGGTTGAGGATCACGCCGACACCGTTCCACACCGATGACGATATCGGCCATCTGGTCGACGCGCTGTCCGATCTGTGGAGCCAGTGCGCGCTGGCGAGAAGCGTGGCTTGATCTGATTTCGGACTGCAAAAATGAAAACCCTCCCCGATGCGGGAGGGTTTTTTTGTTTACGCCGCCATCAGCCTGATCGCGGTTTCCCGGGCCCGTCTGTCGGCCTCGAAGATGGCGTCGAGCGAATCCGGGTCGTCCTCGGGCTGAAGCGCGTCCAGCGTGTCGCCGACGGCCCTTGCGATGTCGAGAAAGCCGATCCGGCCGGCAATGAAGGCCTCGAGTGCGGCCTCCTTGGCGCCGTTCAGGATGGCACCGGCCAGTCCGCCTGCGTCCATCGCCTCGCGGGCGAGGCGCAGCGCGGGAAAGCGCTGCAGGTCGGGCGCCTCGAAGTCGAGGCGCGACAGCCTGGCGAAATCGAGCCGTTCGACCGGGACGTGGGCGCGGCGCGGCCAGGCCAGCGCATAGCCGATGGCGGTGCGCATGTCTGGGCTGCCCATCTGGGCCAGCACCGAGCCATCGGCATAGCCGACCATGGAATGGATCACCGATTGCGGATGGACGACGACCTCGATCTGCGCCGGTTCGACGGCGAAGAGATGGCGCGCCTCGATCATCTCCAGCGCCTTGTTGAACATGGTGGCGCTGTCGATCGAGATCTTGATGCCCATTGACCAGTTCGGATGGGCGGCGGCAGTTTCGGGCGTGACATCGGCCATGGCATCGAGCGACCAGTCGCGGAAGGGTCCGCCTGATGCGGTCAGCACGATGCGCTCGATCGCCTGGCGCTGGTCGGTTTCCAGAACCTGGAAAATGGCGTTGTGCTCGCTGTCGACCGGCAGCACGCGGCTGCCGGAGGCGGCGCATTCTGCCAGGAACAGATCGCCTGCGCAGACCAGGCATTCCTTGTTGGCAAGGGCGATGGTCGCGCCGGTGCGCGCGGCGGCGAGCGTCGGGGCAAGGCCGGCAATGCCGACAATGCCGGCCATGACCCAGTCGGCGGGGCGGGCGGCGGCGTCTTCCAGCGCCTGCGCACCGGCGGCGGCCTCAATGCCGGTGCCGGCCAGCGCTTTCTTCAAATCGCTGAGGCGCGTTTCATCGGCGGTGACCGCAATTTCGGCGCCGAACTCGATGGCCTGTGCGGCGAGCAGTTCGACATTGGACATGCCGGTCAGCGCCACCACCCGGTAATCGCCGTGTGCTGAAAAATGGCGCAGCACGTCGAGCGTCGAGCGGCCGATGGAGCCTGTTGCGCCCAGTACCGAAACCCTGCGGGGTCCTGTTCCGGCGTCGATATCCTCGCTGTCGTCTAGACCTGCAAATAGCTGCATTCGGGAACCGGCGTGATCGCCTTTCCATTCTCGAAATAGGAAACGAGATTGTCGATGACGAGGCTGGCCATGGCCGCCCGCGTCTCGACGGTCGCGCTGCCGACATGGGGCAGAAGCACGACATTGTCCATCGAAAACAGTTGTACGGGCACGTTCGGCTCGTCCGCGAAGACGTCGAGACCAGCCGCACCCAGGCGGCCTTCGGCCAGCGCGGCGACCAGTTCGGTCTCGTCGACGACGGAGCCGCGACCCATGCTGATCAGCGTTCCTTCCGGGCCGAGCGCGTCGATGACCGGCCGGGAGATGAGATGGCGCGTTGCCTCGCCGCCGGGCACCATGACGATGACGACGTCGCAGCCACCGGCCATCGCGATGAGGTCGGGATAGTGGCGATAGCCGACCCCGGGGCGCGGGTTGCGGGTGTGGTAGACGATCTCGCAGCCGAATACGCCGAGCTTTTGGGCAATGGTCAGGCCGATGCGGCCGAGGCCGACTATGCCCACGCGCCGGCCGGCCAGACCATGCGTCAGGGGCGGGCTGCCATGCTTAGCCCAGTTGCCCTGACGGATATAGCGATCATAGGCGACGACGCGTCGTGTCACCGCGAGCAGCAGGGCGATGGTCGTGTTGGCGACCTCGTCGTCGAGCACTTCGGGCGTATGGGTGACGATGATGCCGCGCTCGGCGGCGTGGACGGCATCTATGCGGTCGTAACCGACACCGTAGCTCGAAATGATCCGGAGTGCCGGCAAGGCGTCGATGACCCGGTTGGGCAGGCCGGCATCGCCGCCCGTCGCCACGCCGGCGATCCTGTCGCCATGCGTGGCGAGGAAGGCTTGCACCTCGTCATCGCCCGGCCATGCCAGGAGGTCGAAGTGGCGCGACAGGCGTTCCTTCACCTGACCGGCCATGTCGCCATACACAAGGACGAGCGGGCGCGCCACCGGATCAGCCCTGGACGACCGTCTGCCGCTGGCGGCCGAGGCCCTCGATTTCCAGTTCCATCACGTCACCTGCCTTGAGGTAGAGGGGCGGTTTCATGCCCATGCCGACGCCGGGGGGCGTGCCGGTCGAGATCACGTCGCCCGGATGCAGCGTGAACAGCGTGGACAGGTGCTCGATGATCTGGGCGACGGTGAAGATCATGGTCGAGGTCGTGCCGGTCTGACGGCGCGTGCCGTTGACGTCGAGCGTCATCGTCAGCGCCTGCGGATCGGACACCTCGTCGCGGGTCACCAGCCAGGGGCCGGTGGGGCCGAAGGTGTCGCATGACTTGCCCTTGGTCCATTGCCCGGTGAGCTTGGTCTGGTAATCGCGCTCCGAAACGTCGTTGCACACGCAATAGCCGGCCACATAGTCGAGCGCCTCGGCGGCGGAGACGTATTTCGCCTTCTTGCCAATGACGACGCCCAGTTCGACTTCCCAGTCGGTCGCGGTCGAGCCGCGCGGCATTTCGACATCGTCGTTCGGGCCAACGATGGCCGAATTGGCCTTCATGAACAGGATCGGATGCTCGGGGATCGGCAGGCCGGATTCGGCGGCATGGTCGGAATAGTTGAGTCCGATACACATGTACTTGCCGATATCGGCGACGCAGGGGCCGATGCGGCTGTCCGGGTCGGCGAGCGGGAGGCTCGCCGGGTCGATGCCGCGCAGCCTTGCCAGCGATTCGTCGGAAAGGGCGCTCCCGTCGAGATCGGACAGATGGCCCGAGAGATCCCGAATGGCGCCGTCAGCGTCGATCATTCCGGGCTTTTCCTGGCCCGACGGGCCGAATCGCAGCAATTTCACCTGTAGTTTCCTCCCACTATCTTCTGTCTGGCGGCCGCTTCATGCGGCCCACGTTGTTGTCTCTATCGGTTGCCGGCCAAGCTATTGCCTCGCGGCGGATTTGCCAACCGTGCTCGGCCGGATGACACACCTGCCGCGACCGCAACGAATGACTGGCCTGGGTCGATAAAACCGGCTATTTGATAGCGCTAACAAAAAACAGCGACAAGCATGATTACGGTCGGCATGAATACGGTCGGCAGGAATGCGGATGGGAGCGAGGACGCATGGCGGGAAGGCTTGAGGGCAAGCGCGCGCTGATCACGGCGGCGGGGCAGGGCATCGGCAAGGCGACGGCGCTGGCCTTTGCCCGGGAGGGCGCGCAGGTCTCCGCCACTGATCTCGACGAAGCCTCCCTCGAAGCCCTTGCCGGCGTTGACGGGATCGAAGCCTTCGCGCTCGACGCGCTGAGCGATGAATCGATTCGGGCCGGTGTCGAACGCGCACAGCCGGATATCCTGTTCAATTGCGCCGGCTTCGTCCACAACGGGACGATCCTGGAGGCAAGCGAGGAAGAGTGGGACTTCGCTTTCGACCTCAATGTGCGCGCGATGTTCCGCTCGATCCGTGCCGCGCTGCCCGGCATGCTTGAGCGCGGGACCGGCTCCATCATCAACATGTCGTCGGTTGCTTCCTCGGTGGTCGGCGCGCCCAACCGCTTCGTCTACGGCACGTCCAAGGCGGCGGTGATCGGGCTGACCAAATCGGTCGCCAAGGATTTCGTCACGAAGGGCATTCGTTGCAACGCCATCTGTCCCGGCACGGTGGAGACGCCGTCGCTGCATGATCGGCTGAAGGCAACGGGCGACTATGAGGCGGCAATGGCCGCCTTCGTCGCGCGCCAGCCCATGGGCAGGCTGGCCAGTGTCGAGGAGATCGCGGCGCTTGTGGTCTATCTCGGGTCGGACGAGAGCGCCTTCACCACCGGGCAAGCCCATGTGATCGATGGCGGCTGGTCGGCGTGAGGAGGGGAGCATGCGCATCCTGATCATCGGCGGTGGCGGCATGGTCGGCCAGAAACTGGCCGGCAGGCTGGCGCGGGACGGCAACCTTGCCGGAAGTGCCATCGACGAACTGATCCTGCACGACATCGTTGCGGCGAACCGGCCGACCGCGCCCTTCAAGGTTTCCGCGATGGCGGGCGATGCCGCCGATCCGCGCGAGGCGGCGAAACTCGCGGCGCTAAAGGTTGACGTGATCTTCCATCTCGCCTCGATCGTGTCGGGCGAGGCGGAGATCGATTTCGACAAGGGCTGGAACGTCAACACGCGCGGCATGTGGCATCTGCTGGAGGCGCTGAGGGCGATTGGTGAAGACTACCGGCCGAAGCTGGTGTTCTCGTCCTCCATCGCCGTGTTCGGCGCGCCGTTTCCCGACGCGATCCCGGATGATTTCTTCACCACGCCGCTGACCTCCTATGGCGCGCAGAAGGCGATCAACGAATTGCTGATCGGGGATTATTCCCGCAAGGGCTTCATCGACGGGGTGTCGATCCGCCTGCCGACGGTGTGCGTGCGGCCCGGCAAGGCCAACATGGCGGCCTCGTCCTTTTTTTCCGGCATCATCCGCGAGCCGCTGAACGGCGTGGAGGCGATCCTTCCCGTGCCGGACACGGTGCGCCACTGGCACGCCTCGCCGCGCGCGTCGGCGGGGTTCCTCGTGCATGCGGCCGGGCTCGACACCGCCGTGCTCAGGGAACGACGCGCGCTGACCATGCCGGGCCTGTCCTGCACCGTGGCCGAACAGATCGAGGCGCTGCGCGAAATCGCCGGCGAGGACGTCGTCAAGCTGATCCGGCGCGCGCCGGACGAGGCGATCATGGCGATCGTGAAGAACTGGCCGGAGAATTTCGACGCGGCGAGGGCGCGCGATCTCGGTTTCGAGGCGGAATCGGATTTCCGCGACATCATTCGCATCTACATCGAGGAAGATCTCGGCGGCGGGCGCGCGGCGTCCTCCGGCACAGCATCGTGAGAAAGGCCGAAAAATCATGACAAAAAAGCCATTGCGTTCGCGCCTGTGGTTCAACAATCCGGACGATCCGGAGATGACGGCGCTCTATCTCGAACGCTATCTCAATTATGGCCTGACGCGCGCCGAACTGCAGTCGGGCAAGCCGATCATCGCGATTGCGCAGACCGGCTCCGACCTGTCGCCGTGCAACCGCCACCACATCGAACTGGCCAAGCGCGTGCGCGAAGGCATCAGGGAAGCCGGCGGCATCGCCTTCGAATTCCCGGTCCACCCGATCCAGGAGACCGGCAAGCGGCCGACGGCCTCGCTCGACCGCAATCTCGCCTATCTGAGCCTGGTCGAGACGCTGTTCGGCTATCCGATGGACGGGGTGGTGCTGACCATCGGCTGCGACAAGACCACGCCGGCCTGCCTGATGGCGGCGGCGACGGTCAACATCCCGGCCATTGCGCTGTCGGTCGGGCCGATGCTGAACGGCTATTATGACGGCAAGCGTTCGGGTTCGGGCACGGCTATCTGGAAAGCGCGCGAGATGTTGGCCGAGGGGCTGATCGACGACGAGGGCTTCATGGACATCGCGGCGGCGTCTGCTCCGTCGGTCGGCTATTGCAACACGATGGGGACGGCGACGACGATGAACTCGCTCGCCGAGGCGCTCGGCATGCAGCTTCCCGGATCTGCGGCCATTCCCGCGCCCTATCGCGAGCGCGGCCAGTTCGCCTACGAGACGGGCAAGCGTATCGTCGAGATGGTGCATGAGAACATGACGCCGGCCAGCATCATGACGCGCGAGGCGTTCGAGAACGCCATCGTCGTCAATTCGGCCATCGGTGGTTCGACCAATGCACCCATCCACCTCAACGCCATCGCACGGCATCTGGGCGTGGCGCTGACGAATGACGACTGGCAGAAGATCGGCCAGCATGTGCCGCTGCTGGTCAATCTGCAGCCGGCAGGCGACTATCTCGGCGAGGATTACCATCGGGCCGGCGGTGTGCCGGGCGTCATCAACGAATTGCTGAACGCAGGCCTGCTGCCGCATCCGGGGGCCAGGACGGTCAATGGCAAGTCCATTGGCGAGAACTGCGCCGAAACGAAGGTGACCAATCGCGACGTCATCTTCTCCTGCGACGCACCGATGAAGAAGGAGGCGGGCTTCCTCAACCTCACCGGCAATCTGTTCCACTCGGCGATCATGAAGGCCAGCGTGATCTCCGAGGAGTTCCGCAAGCGCTATCTGGAGGATGAGGGCGACCGCAACGCGTTCATCGGCCGGGCGATCGTCTTCGACGGGCCGGAGGATTTCCACAAGCGCATCGACGATCCGGCGCTCGGCATCGACGAACACTGCATCCTGTTCATGCGCGGCACCGGCCCGATCGGCTATCCGGGCGGCGCGGAAGTGGTCAACATGCGTCCGCCCTCCTACCTCATCAAGAAGGGCGTGCATGCGCTGCCCTGCATCGGCGACGGACGTCAGTCCGGCACGTCCGGTTCGCCCTCGATCCTGAACGCCTCGCCGGAGGCGGCGGCCGGCGGAGGCCTTGCCCTGCTGAAGACCGGTGACAAGGTACGCGTCGATCTCAACAGCTGCGAGGTGAACGCGCTGGTCGACGAGGCGGAATGGGCGCAGCGCCGCGAGGCGCTGGAGGCAGCCGGCGGCTACAAGGTGCCGCAGAACCAGACGCCTTGGCAGAAACTGTTCCGGGAGAATATCGGCCAGTTCGACGAGGGCATGGTCTTGAACGGCGCGCCCGAGTTCAAGGATGTGGCCGCGAATTTCGTGCCGCGCAACAACCACTAGGCTCTGGTGTTGCGTTCCGGCGCATGTGCCGCGTGGTCGCACTGCCCGCGCGGCGCTTGAACCTGCGCTCCGCCCGGGCCAATTAGTGTCCGGGTTCGCGCAAGTTCGAAAGGCGCCCGCGTTGGGAATGGCAGGCCGTTCATTGCTGGTTCGCATGCTGATCGCGTTCGCCCTCGTGGCGGTCGCCTTCGGCCACCAGCCTCTGCGCTTCGCGTCTTCTCCCGCGCTCAGTGCGACCGAACTCGCTGCCTACGCTCTGCCGGACGGCTCGCTGCCGATCATCTGCTTCGGCAATGACGGCGTCGGCTCCGGCCATGACGAGGGTGCCGGCGGAACGGGCTGCGATGCCTGCCGGCTGACCAGTTCCGTCGTCTTTCCCGCACCGCCCTGCGATCCCTGGCGTGCGACGTCCGATGTGTCGTCGACCGTGCCGGTTGCGACGCCCATGGTGCACATTGCACGGGCGTTTCCGCCCGCCGCGCCACCCACCGCGCCACCGCTCGTCTGATCTTCTTCCATCCCAGAACAACTTCAAAGCCCGCGATGCTGACGCTCGCGGCGAAACCCATTCGAATGAAAGAAGTCGGAACCATGATCAGGACTTTCAGAAAAGCTCTTCCCGGCGCCATCGGAGCGCTGCTGGTCACCGCCGCATCGGTCTGGGCGCATGACTACAAGGTCGGCGACCTCGAGATCCACCATCCCCATGCGCTCGCCACGCCGCCCGGCGCCAAGGTCGCCGGCGGCTACATGACCATCACCAATCACGGGAGCGAGGCCGACCGCCTGCTTGGCGGATCGGCGACATTTGCCGGCAAGGTCGAGGTCCACGAAATGAAGATGGACGGCGACCGGATGATCATGCGTCCCGTCGAGGGTGGGCTGGAAATTCCGGCGGGCGGTTCGGTCGAACTGAAGCGTGGAAGCTACCACGTCATGTTCATGAAGCTCGACGGTGCCTTCAAGGAGGGCGATCGGCGCAAGGTGACGCTCGTCTTCGAAAAGGCCGGCGAGGTCGAGGTCGAACTTTCCGTCGATGCCATGGGCGCTGCGTCAATGAACCATGAGAGCCATGGCGACATGGACAAAGGCATGGACGGGGACATGAACGGGGAAGAAGCAGGCTCGCAATAAGCCGTCCCATGGCCTGGTCCGGCACGGTGTCCTTCCGTGCCGGACCGGCTTGTCAGATTGCTGCCGACGTCAGAATTTCTTCATACGTTTGTGGTAGACATGCTCGCAGATCGGCTGCCGACGCGGGTTGAGAATCCGATTCAACTTCCTGAAAATTTGATTCATGCAATGACGGCAAGTCATTGATCCGCGATTCCTTTTCGCGGTTCTTCACATATTGATTCAAGTGACGAAATCGGGCGTTTCACGAGTCGCGTCTATTCCGGCCGCCTATTGCGGATTGAAATAGAACTCCTTGCGAAGCGCGGAATTGATCCACGGCTCCTGCTCCTTGGCGGTGGCGTCGTAGACCTCCTGCTTGACCCGCTTGAACATCAGCTCCACCTCCAGCCCTTTCGCGTCCATGTTGTTGAGCAGCGCGGTGGTAAAGGGTGAGTTGTTGCCGGCGCCGTCCTGCGCCACTTCGCCGGGCGAGGTGGCGAAGCCGATCAGCACCTGACCGGACCCGGCCGAGGGTGCGGCGAGGCCGCGTCCGATAAAGGCGGAACGCGTGGCGCCGAGCGATCGGGTGAAGCGCCGCGACAGCGGATTGTCGCGGCAGGCGTCGAGCAGCACGATCGAAATGCGCCCTTCCTGGTTCATGAAACCCAGCAGCGTGTTGAGCGAGATGGTCTCGAAATCGAGCGCGGTGGAATCCTCCAGCTTGGCGTCGACCGGGATCAGATAGTTGATGCCGCCGACCTGCATGCCGTGACCGGCGTAGAACAGCAGCGCCACGTCGGCGTCGGCCATGGCGCGCACGAAATCGCGCACCGAGCTCTCCATCGCCGCCTTGGAAGCGTCGAGGCTGGAGATCACCTCGAAGCCGAGCGCGGCGAGCTTGTCGGCCATGGCGGCGGCATCGTTGCGCGGGTTGGGCAGTTCCACCGTGTTGGCATAGGCCGAATTGCCGATGATGAGCGCGACGCGTTTCTGGTCGGCGATTGCCGCCGACTTTTCGGGTTTCGGCGCGGGCGGTTTGGACGCCACCTCGACTTCCCGCTCGGGCTCCGGTTCCGCTTCGACAGTTTGCGGCTCGGCCTGCGGTTCCGGCTTGGGGCCGATTTCCGGCACGGGCTGCTGCGTCGCGGAGGCTGTCGGCCCGACGGTGGGGACGCTGCGTCCCGGCACCTGGCCCAGCCGGATGTATTTGCCATAAGCCCAGCCGCTCATGCCGTTTTCGAGTGCGACCTGAATCCAGTTGCCGCGACGGTTGACGACGCTGAGCGGCGTGTTGGGCAGCATGCGGGCGATCTCGCGATTGCCCGTGCCTGGGCCTGTCCTGAGCGACAGGAAATTGTCGCCGCTCGGGTCGAGGCCCGCGACATAGCCCGGCTGTCCCGAAGACCCGCCCACCGTCGGCGGCTGGGAGGGCTGCTGGTTGCCGCCATGCAGATAGGTGCCGGCGAGCAATTGCTGCACCGGCATGGTGTGGGTGTTGCTCGCCGACCAGATGGCGCGGACGTAACGGGCGCCGGCGGTGAAGTAGCTGTCGGAGGGGATCGCGCCGCTGGCGATCAGGGATTGCAGCAGCGGCTGTCCCTCACCGATGTTCGACCAGCCCAGCGAGACGCCGTAATAGCCGTTGGATGCCTGGAAGACGACCGCACCGGGAAACCTGTCGGCATATTGGCGGGCGAGATCGATGGCATCCTGCGGCTGACTGCGGCTGGCGATTGTCAGCCAGCCCTTGCCGGGGCCGGGCTGGATCTGCGCGCTGGCCATTCGCGCCGCGGGCAGGGCCATCATCGCGACGACGAACAGGGCGATCAGGGCGCGGGCGAAGCGGGCTGAATAGTGCAACGGTCCGTTTCCCTCATGGTGCACGGCGAACTGGACAAGGCCGGAATTGATCGAGCCGGAAAATTTCCACAGACCCGCCGCGAAGACAAGGTCGGCGTGGCACAAGATCGGTGTCCGGTTAACGCCGCGACCAGTCCTGATGCGTCTTGCCCAGCATGCGAGGGGCAGGATAAAACCGCCGGCAAGGACAGGCGAAGCGGATCAGGAGTGTCATGGCGTACCATTTCGGGGCTTGCCGTTTCAGGTTGATCGGACAGGCCATCGCGCTGGCGCTGCTGGCGTGGAACTCGCTTGCGGCGGACATCGCCTCCGCCGGGCAACGCGTGGCGCTGGTCGTCGGCAATTCCGACTACGCCAACGCACCTTCGCTGACCAATCCGCGCAACGACGCTGCCTTGATGCGCGACACGCTTTCGGCCGCCGGTTTCGAGGTAACGACCGTTATCGACGCCGACCAGCGCGCGCTGAAGCAGGCGCTGCTGGAATTCGGGCGGGCGCTGCGCGGCGCCGATATCGAGGCGGGACTGTTATATTATGCCGGCCATGGCGTGCAGGTCGCCGGTGAAAACTATCTGGTTCCGGTCAATGCGGCGATCACCAGCGAGGACGAGATCGAACTGGAAGCGATCAACGTCAATTCCTTCCTGCGGGTGATGAATTCGTCGGATGCGAAGGTCAACATCGTCATCCTCGACGCCTGCCGCGACAATCCGTTCAAGGCGGCTTCTCGCTCGATGAGCCGGGGGCTCGCCCCGGTCGACGCGCCGCGCGGCACCTATATCGCCTATGCCACGGCGCCCGGCGACGTGGCGCTCGACGGTGACGGCACGAACAGCCCGTACACGCTGGCGCTGACCCGCGCGATGGCCGAGCCGGGTATGCCGATCGAGCGCGTCTTCAAGAATGCCCGTGTCTCGGTGCTGGAGGAAACCGGCGAAAAGCAGGTGCCCTGGGAGGTGAGCTCGATTACGGGCGAGTTCTTCTTCCGTCCGAATGCCGGCGGGCAGGGCGGTGCCGCGCAGGCCGATTCGGGAGCGGACGTTTCGGCACGTACCGAAAGCGCCAGCGCGGCGGCGCAGGCCTTCAACCTTGCCAGGGAAGTGAACAGTGCCGATGCCTGGGAGGCCTTTCTCGCGCAATATGGCGAGACCGACGTCTTCTATCGCAGTCTGGCGGAACAGCGGCTTGCCGCGCTGCAGCCGGCGCCCGAACCGCGTGCGGACCGGCCGCGCCCGCGTTTTGCCGGCGAGGTTTGCCAGGACGGCGTTGCCGGCTATTCGGCGCAGACGGTCTGCGTCTCCTCGCTGCTCGAGCCGCAATACGGCAATCGCTACGGCGCGGGAAATCTGTTCGATGCCAATCCGTCCAGCGCATGGGTCGAAGGCGTTGGCGGGCAGGGCGAGGGGCAGGCGATCGTGCTTGTCTTCGACACGCCGCGCACGCCGAGCGTGCTGGAAGTCGTCAACGGTTACACGAAATCCGACGACATCTATTACAAGAACAGCCGAGTGCGGACGCTGGAGATCGCCAGTTCCGCCGGCGAGCAGTTCACGCTGACGCTCGAGGACACGCAGGACTGGCAGTCGATCAAGTTGCCGGTGATGAAGCAAAGTGCGTGGGTGACACTCACCATTCGCGGCGTCTATCCGGGCTCGAAATACCAGGACACGGCTATCAGCGAATTGCGACTGCAATGAAGGCACTGGTGGCGGCATTTTCGCGCGCGATCGTCACGGCTGCCTTGCTGGCGGCCGCGAGCTTGCCGGCGGTGGCCGACGACATGCCGGCGGGATTCGTCCATCTGGCCGACATCGACGACAGCATTGCGCAGGACATCCGCTATGCGGGCCGGGACAATTTCACCGGCGCGCCGGTGCCTGGCTACGGCGCGGTCGAATGCGTGCTGGCGGAACCGGTGGCGCGGGCGCTGTCGCGCGTGCAGGCGAAGTTCCGGCACGAAGGCAAGACGCTGATCGTATTCGATTGCTACCGGCCGGCGCGGGCTGTGCGTGCCTTCATGGCTTGGACGAAGCGGAAGGGTGCCAATCACGACCAACGCTATCATCCGCGCGTCGCGCGCGGGCAATTGGTGGCGCAGGGCTATATCGCGGCGCGGTCAGGGCATTCCTCCGGCGGTTCGGTCGATGTGAGCTTTGGCGTGCGCGACGCGTTCGGACGCGTGACATCAGCGGCGATGGGTGGAGGGTTCGATCTCTTCGACCGGCGCAGCCACACGGAGAGCGGCGAGGCGGGCAGGGAGGCGCTTGCCAACCGTCGCGAATTGGTCGAGGCGATGGCGCGTGAGGGATTCGTCAATTACGCGCGCGAATGGTGGCATTTCCGCTATCGCGACGAGCCTTTTGCCGGGCGGGCCTTTGATTTTCCGATCACGGCGCGCTGAAACGTGCCGGAAGCGCACCTATATGGTGGTAATTCATCCGATCTGTGCGCGAATGCACGCCGGTTTGTTGAAAATGACGTTAATCTGCGTTTGTATATTTCATCACTGACTAATGGGGAGTCGCCACCATGAAACGCATTCGCGCAGTTGCATTCTCCGGCCTGCTCGCAGCGGGCCTGGCTGGTTCCTGTCTCGCCGTTCCCGCCTTCGCGGCGGACGGAGTCGAGGCCAATACGCTTGTCGAGAAGCTCACGCCGAAGAAAAAGCCGCTGACGCGCAGCCTGACGCGCTCGATCGGCGGTGGACCGAGCGCCGAGGACAAGGCCGATAACGCCTTCCTGTCGACCCTGCCGACCCGCGGCCTGAGGATCGACCAGCGCAAGAAGCTCGACGAGATCGTCGAGAAAAAGGATCTGCCGAGGGTCGACATCACGATCCAGTTCGATTTCGACTCCGACCGGATCCGGCCGGAATCCGAGCCGGACGTCAACGAACTCGGCAAGGCACTGACCAGCGAGGCGCTGAAAACCTATCGCATCGTGCTGAATGGCCACACCGATGCCAAGGGTTCGGCTGACTACAACCAGAACCTTTCCGAACGGCGCGCCGCCTCGGTTCGCGGCTATCTGATCGAGAAATTCAAGATCGATCCCAACCGGCTGATCGCCGTCGGCTTCGGCGAGGAAAAGCTCAAGGCCGGCATCGATCCGGAGGCTGACGAAAACCGCCGCGTCGAGATCGTCAACCTGACGAGCAGCTAAAATTCGGCAGCCAGATTTAGATTGAAGCGGCCCTTGGGCCGCTTCTTTCGTTCCGGGACGGAAGCATCGCGCCATTGCGAATCCGAGGTGGCAATCGCGAAACTTTGCGTGGCAAGTATCTGCGCCGCGTTGACAAATCCCGCCCTTGAAGCAACCCTTGCCCGGTCCGGCCCGCATGGGCAATGTGTCGGGAATCAAGACCGCATCGGCGGAAGAAGCAGCCGGAAACGGCGAGGGGAAGGCTTTGGCGGGGAAAACGATCGTTGTCGTGTTGTGTCTGGTCGCGACACTGCTCTCGGTGCCGGCGGTCAGCGCCTCCGGTCTTCTGACCTGGATTTCGCTGGCCGCGTCCTCGACGGCCTTTGTCGCGATGGCGCTCAACCAGTTCCTGGCGACGCGGCCGCGCTTTCTCGAGCCGATGTTCGGCGGTCTCGACCGCATCTATCATTTCCACCGGCAGCTCGGGGTCGCCATCTTCGTGCTGATCCTCATCCACTATTTCGTGACGCCGGACTTCGAGGGCAAGCAGGTGACCGCCGGGCTGAACTCGGCGGCCAAGGAAGTCGGCGAATACGCGTTCAACTTCCTGGTGGTGCTGATCGGCATTTCGCTGGTCAAGCGAATCCCGTTCACGAAATTCGAGATTCCCTATCATCTGTGGCGGCAGAGCCATCGCTTCATCGGCGTGTTCTTCATCGCGATCGCGTTTCACCAGTTCTTCATCAAGCGGCCGTTCGATGGTACGGTGCTTTTGGCCAATTATCTCAACATCTTCGCGCTGATCGGTATCGCCAGCTTTGCCTATACGCAGATCATGGCGTTCACCAAACGCCGGCGCTACGAGGTGACCTCGGTGGAGCGCCCGCCGGCAGCCACCGTGATCGAGGCAAAGCCGGTCAAATCGCCGATCAAGGCGCGGCCCGGCCAGTTCGCCTTTCTCAGTTTCGCCAAATCGGGCCTGCGCGAACCGCATCCCTTCACACTGGCGGGGCTGGCGCCTGACGGCACGATCCGCTTCGCAATCAAGCCGCTCGGCGATTACACGACAAGGCTGCGCGAGAACGCCGCCGTGGGCGACCGCATCTCGGTGGAGGGCGGTTACGGTCGGTTCAGCCATCTGCGCGGCGGCAAGAAGCAGATCTGGCTCGCCGGCGGCATCGGCGTGACGCCCTTTCTCGCCATGGCGGAATCGCTGGCCGCAGATCATGGCCGGCAGATCCATTTCGTCCATTGCGTGCGCGATGCCGACGAAGCGGTGCGCACCGAGGCGCTCGCGTCGAAGGCCAGCGAGATCGACGGTTTCACCTATGTGCTGCACGATTCGGCCGCTGCCGGCCGCATCGACGCCGACAAGCTCGCCGAGGGCGCGCCCTTCGATCTCGACGAGGCGGATTTGTGGTTCTGCGGGCCGGCTCCAATGCGCGAGGCTATCGTGTCGGGTCTGAAAAAGGCCGGCCGCAAGCTAAGGCGCGTCGAGTTCGAGCGTTTCGAATTCCGCTAAGCATGGCGGAAAAGCTGAAAGTTTCGCCCCGGCAAGTTTCGCCCATGTGTCTTATGACACAGTGACGCGAAACAAACCGTGCTAGTTTTGTTGAGGATTATTCCGCCCGATTTTTACGAATGGAGTGAAAACCATGTCTTCCACCCCGAAGTCGTCATTCCTCAAGGATTTGCTGCCTTCCCGCAAGTTGATGTCCGGCGCCAGGCGCCGACCCTTTGCCATGCTGGCATTTCTGGCCGCCGGTGTGGCGCTTTCGGCGACAGGCGGCGGCGAGGCATCGGCGCGCGACCTGTTCAAGTCCGACGCCTTCGTCAACTATTCTCCCGATCTCTCCAATGGCGAATACATGTTGAACGCGGCGGGGTGTGCGTCGTGTCATGCGTCGGGTGACGATCTCAAGCTCCTGTCGGGCGGGACGAAGATGGACACGGCGATCGGCACCTTCTTCGTGCCGAACATCACCAATCACCCCAATGGCGTGAGCGGGTGGTCGAACGCGGATTACCTCAATGCCGTCATCAACGGGGTGGGCAAGGACGGCAGGCATCTCTATCCGGTCATGCCCTACACCTCCTATGCCGGGATGAAGCCGGAGGACGTGCTGGACATCAAGGCCTATGTCGATTCGCTGCCCTCCTCCGACAACAAGGTCGAACGCCACAAGATTTCCTTCCCCTACAATCTGAGCGCGACGATCGCGTTCTGGAAGCGCGGCAATTTCACGACGACCGCCTATCAGAAGACCGATGACAGCCAGCTCGAGCGCGGCCGTTATCTGGTCGAGAATGCCGGTGCCTGCGGCGAATGCCACACGCCCCGCACGGTCTATTTCGGCATCGACAACACCCGCAAATTCATGGGCGAGAAGGGGCTGACCGGCGCCGTCGCGCCCGACATCTCCAAGGGCCGGATCGCCTCGGTGAGCGCGAGCGCCTTCACCGACAGTGTGCTGACCGAAGGCAACAAGCTCTCCGGCGCGCCGATCGCCGATCCAACCATGAAGAAGATCGCGCATGGCCTGGCCGAGCTCAACGATGACGACAAGCTCGCCATCTACGCCTATCTGAAGGGCGCCGAGGTTGAGCCCGAGCCGCTGGCGGAGGCCTGCAAGGCCGACGAGACCCCGCAGGCCGCGCTGGTTTCGGCCGGCAGCACGCCCGATCTGGCCGCCCATGCCGACGAATTCATCGGCAAGTATTGCCGCAACTGCCACGGCCCGGGCGAAAGCGCCCAGGGTTCGTTCCCGACCGGCGATCTGGCCTCGATCGCGGCCAACGCCGCCTTCGTGACGCCGGGCGACCGCAATTCCTCGCTGCTCTACACCTCGGTCACCAGCGGGCGCATGCCCTATGGCAAGCAGCCGAGCTCGGCGGAAGTCGACAAGCTCGGCCAGTGGATCGACTCGCTCAGCGAGCCGACCCCGTCGCAGGCAAGCGCCACGAGCGCGCCGCCGGAGCGCAAGCGGCCGATCCTGGCATGGCGCAATTTCGCGCAGCACGCCGTCAAGGATGTCGGCGAGCTGAACGAAGGCGACCGCTCATCGATCCGCTATTTCTCCTACCGCAACCAGTTCAACGGCAAGCTGCCGTGCGAGGACGAGAAGACCTACGCGCAGCGTCAGGAACTGTATGAGGCCGGCTTCCACAAGCTGCTGAATTCGGTCTCCCGCGGTGCCTCGCTGGTCGTTCCCGACGTCGTCGCGGACACCAAGGGCCTGCTCGTTCGCGTCGATATCCGCGATCTGGGCTGGGACAACGACACCTGGGACAAGTTCGCGAAGACCTATCCCTTCGGTTACGACCCGGCCAGCGACTCGGTGCTGAAGGCACTGTCGTCGGAGATCGGGACCGAGCTTCCGATCATGCGCGTCGACTGGTTCATGGCAAATGCGACGCGGCCCGAGAACTATCATGCCCTTCTGAACCTGCCGGAGAAGATCTCCGACCTGGAAGAGACGATGGGCGTCGACGTCAACGAGAACATCAAGCGGCGCCGTGTCGCGCGGGCGGGCTTCTTCGAAGGCGCGTCGGGCGTGTCGGATCACAACCGCATGATCGAGCGTCACGACCTGCCGCAGGGCGGCTATTACTGGAAGTCCTACGACTTCGCCGGCAGCCGTGAAGAGCAGAACCTGAAGAAGCACCCGCACGGCCCGACGGACATCAATCCGCTGGACGAAGGCCTGACGTCGTTCGAGCATGACGGCGGAGAAATGATCTTCTCGCTGCCCAACGGCATGCAGGGCTTCTACCTGTCGACTTCCAAGGGCGATCGGCTGGATCGCGGACCGACCTCCATCGTTTCGTTCCGCCAGCGTCCGATCGGCAAGGGTGTCGACATCATCAACGGCCGGTCCTGCTTCACCTGCCATTTCGACGGCACGATCGCCAAGCGCGACCAAATGCGCAATTTCATCGAAACCTCGAACTCCTTCTCGGCATCGCAGCGCGAACTTCTGCTGGAGATGTATGTGAAGCAGGCCGAGCTTGATGATCATTTCGCCAAGGACCGGGCCCATTTCCTGCGCGCCATGGAGAAGATCGGCGCCACGGAAAAGACGCCTGACGGCAAGGACATCACCAGCCGCACGGCGCCCGGCAAGGAAGAGATCATCACCTGGTTTGCCGATCTCTACGAGGACGAACTCGATTTCGACGCGCTGGCGGCCGAATTCGACATGACGCCGGAAGAGTTCGAATCCTCGATCCAGCAGGTGACGGACGCACAGACACTGAAGATCGGCCTCGACTGGGTCAACCAGCTCAAGGGCGGCGCCAAGGTTCCGCGCTTCGAGGTCGAACAGCAGTTCGCCAAGCTGGTCAAGCCGATGCTGGGCGTCGAGCCGCTCGACCTCGTCTCAGAGGAAAGCGCCTCGACCAGCGAGGCGGATGCCAAGGACGAGGAAGCCGGCGACAAGACGGCGAAGGCCGACGACAAGAAGGACCCGGATACCCCGGCCTACAAGGACGCCGACTACCGCGACGACGCCTTCAAGGACGACGCGGCCAAGAAGGGCAAGCTGACGCTGAGCGTCGACGTCAAGAACACGGATGTGTTCGTCGACGAGAAGCTTTCCTTCGACGTGAAGGCCAACGATGCCTGTGAACTGCAGGTCTTCTATGTGGAGGCCGACGGCAATGTCGAGGTCATCCCGCAAGAGATGATCGGCGACAAGTTCCTGGCGGCCAACACGGCACGGCGCATCCCCGATCCGGCGACCGGCGACCTGGTCTTCGATACGGCGGCCGAGAACGAGACCATGCTGCTGTTCTGCCGCACCGGCGGTCTGGGCGACAAGCGCCTGTCGGCCGAGGACGCCAAGAAGCTGGTGCAGAAGTCGAACCAGCCGCCCTCGCGTGGCCTGGCCATCCAGCTCTTCGAAAAGGCCAAGGCCGAGGAGAAGCAGGATGCCAAGCTGAAGGGGGTCTCGGCGATCCACATGGTGACCTTCAACGTCAAGGATCGCAAATAATCCTCACCACCGGGACGGGCGCCGTTTAACCACGGCGCCCGTCTTTGCTTGCGGCGAAACGGGGACAGGTGTGTAATCGCAGGCCGGGGGGCGTTACTGTCGTGTACCAGTCGATCATCCGAAAACTCGTATTCCTGTTCGCCATGCTGGCGGCGGGCCTGACGTTGCCGGCCGGGGCCGCCGAGCGCCGCGTAGCGCTGGTGATCGGCAATGGCGCCTATACGAATTCTCCCGCGCTCGCCAATCCCGCCAACGACGCCGAGCTGCTGATCGCATCGCTCAAGCGCATCGGCTTCGATGTCGTCGGCGCAACCGATGCCAGCCGCCGCGTGCTGCTCGATGCCGTCGGCGAGTTCGGGCGCAAGGCGCAGAATGCCGACATCGCGCTGTTCTTCTATGCTGGCCATGGTCTCGAAGTGGGTGGGCGCAACTGGATCCTGCCGATCGATGCGAGCGTCGAGGCGTCCTCCGACCTTCCGGTGACGGCCGTCAAGGTCGATGACGTGCTGGAGGTCATGGAACTGTCCGGCGCCCGGGTGCGCCTTGTCTTCCTCGATGCCTGCCGCAACAACCCGCTGCCGCGTTCGCTGAGCCGGGCCGTGGGTCGCGGTTTGGCGCGCATCGACGTTTCGGCGGCGGGCACCATGATCGCCTTTGCCGCCGCGCCCGGCACCGTGGCGCTGGACGGCTCCGGCGCCAATTCGCCATTCTCCGAGTCGCTCGCTAGGCACATCGTCGAGCCGGGCGTCGAAGTACGCCAGATGATGGCGCGGGTGCGCGAGGACGTGGTCAACGCGACCGGCGAGAAGCAGGTGCCATGGGTCAATGAGGCGGTCGTCGGCGAATATTACCTCGCCGGAAAGCCTGGCGGAGCTTCCGAGCCCGCTCCGTCATCACCGGCGCCTGCCTCTGGTGGGCGATCCGACGATGTCGCGCTCGAACTCGCCTTCTGGGATTCGGTGAAGGACAGCGGAGATCGCGGCCTTCTGGAACTCTACATCCAGAAATACCCGCAGGGCTCGTTCACGGTCCTGGCCGAGGCGAAGATCGCGATGCTGGACAGACCGGAAACGCCGCGCACCGTGCCGCAGCAGCCGCAGGTCGAGAGCACGCCTGCGCCTGACCAGTTGGAAGCGCAGGCGCGGCAGTTCGTGAAGCAATTCAATATCGCGTCGTCTGCACCGATCGATTCCGCTTTGGCGGGGCTACCGAATATCTACGCACCGCAGGTCGAGTTCTACGGCAAGGTGTTCACGCTTTCCCAGGTCATTCGCGACAAGACCAGTTTCTTCAATCGATGGCCGGATCGCAGCTACATGACACCGGACAACGAGATGCAGGTCTATTGCGACCAATCCTCTAGGTCCTGCAATGTTTCGGCACGTGTCTACTGGTCGGTTTCCAGTTCAGCGCGTGGCAAAAGCGCCAATGGTGTATCGCAGAACGACTGGCGGATCGATTTTTCCGGCGGCGCGCCGCGCATCGTCTATGAGAACAGCGAGACGCTCAGCAGGAACTGAATTTCGGGACGATACGCCATTTACCCAACTGCCTGCTTTCCCTTCATTTTTGACGCGAAGCATATTATAGGTTTGGACCATTCGGAGGCGGGCTCCCCGATTCCGCTGCATTTATTGCGGCGCGGTCCGACAGGGCACGCGGCCAGGCATTCAACAGGAACCGCATTATGAAACCAACTTTGATTCTTGTGGGCGCCGACAAGGGTGGTGTCGGCAAAACCACGACGGCTCGCGCGCTTCTCGATTTCCTGGCGCGGCGCAACGTGCTGGCGCGCGCCTTCGACACGGAAAACCCGCGCGGCACGCTCAAGCGGTTCTATCCCGGCATTACCGAGATCATCGACCTGCACAACGTCGCCGACCAGATGAAGGTGCTCGACACGATGGAGAGCGCCGCGGTGAAGGTCACCGTCGTCGATCTGAAGGCCGGCAATCTCTCGATCGCGCTCGACATTTTCGACCGTATCGGCGTGCTCGACGCGGCGCGCGAGGGCCAGTTCAACCTCGGCCTGATCCATGTCGTCGGCCCGGCGATCGCTTCGCTCGACGAGATGGGCGAAGTCGCGCAGTACACCAAGGGGATCGACTACATCGTCGCACGCAATTTCATCAATGAAACCAATTTCTTCGAGTGGGACGAGAAGACCTACAAGAAGTATTTCGCCAATCTGGCCAATGCGCGCGAAATCGAGATTCCGAAGCTCAACGAGATGGCTTTCGAACAGGTCGATCTTGCCGGCGTGACCTTCTCCGATTTTATCGAGAACAAGAACGCCAGGGGCGAGGCGGGCAATTATTCCTTCGTGCTGCGCGGCTACGTGAAGAAGTGGCTGGGCGACATCGACAAGGAATTCGAACATCTCGGGCTGATCAAGACGATATTGGAAGCCGGCCGCGAGGCCACCAAGTCCGGCGACGGCGACAAGGAATGATCCGGACTTGATCCGGGAACGGCTCGGGGTTTGCCGAGAGCCGATCCCGGATCGGACGGGACCTGATCGGGGTTTCGAGATGCCGGTGGGCCGAGAGGCCCGCGCGTTACAAGTGGGTGTCAGACGTTCCGGTGCGTAGCGCAAAGGCGGGGCCGGCCGCGATTTCCTTTACGATGACCCCGGGAGGCAGGGATAAGCTCCCACATCCACATCGTCTGTTCTGACGAATCGCGCAACGGCAAGACGCTGTTCGCGCGCCTTTATGCCGACCAGCTTTCGCTCTCCAATCCCGGAAAGCTGCGGGTGTTCGACACCGATCATCCGCGCGGCGACATCGCGCATCGCTATGGCGATCAGGCCCAGATCATCGACCTTTCCCGGACCATCGACCAGATGCATCTGTTCGACACGATGATCGCCGAGCCCGGCAATAATTACGTCGTCGATCTGCAGGCGAGCCTGCTCGACAAGTTCTTTACGATCTATCACGACATCGCCTTCGACGAGGGCGCGACCCAGGCCGGCATTTCGGTCGCGGTGTTCTTCATCCTCGACCGAACGCTCGATTCGATCCATGCGGCGCGTGCGGTCCGGCAGAAATTGCGGGCCAGCGAGTTCATCACCGTGATCAACGAGGCGATCGGCTCGCCGCTCGTCCTGCCGGGTGGAGAGGATGCCATTCGGCATCTGGCGCGGGACCGGGAGGTGACCTTGCCGGTGCTGTCCGCGGCATCGCGCCAGATGATCGAGCAGCCCGGCTTCAGCTTCAGCGATTTCATCGTTGGTGAAATCGACAACGTGCCCAAGGCGATCTACTTCGAGCTGTGGCAGTTTCTCGAAACCATCTACAATCAACGCGTGGTGGGCGCGTCGGGCAGCGCCATGCTAATCTGACACGGCAGGCGCGAGAAACTCTTTAAATTAGAAAATTCTAATATATATTATTGCGGAACGTGCCCGTCGCGCCTGAAGGCGCCGGGGTTGCCGAAGACAAGGAGGCAGACCATGAGCGATACGCTGATAACCGGCGAAGTGCCCTTTGCGCCCGACCTCTCCGTGACGCCGGAAGTTGTGCCGTTCTTCGATCCACAGACCAACACGATCTCCTATATCGTCAAGGATCCGGCCTCGGACGCCTGTGCGATCGTCGATTCCGTGATGGACATCGATTATGCCGCCGGGCGGATCGCGCACGCGAGCGCCGACAAGATCATCGCCCATGTGCTTGAGCATGGCTGGAAGGTCGAGTGGCTGATCGAGACCCATGTCCATGCCGACCACCTGTCGGCCGCGCCCTACATCCAGCAGAAACTGGGCGGCAAGCTCGGCATCGGCGAGAACATCACCATCGTGCAGGACACGTTCGGCAAGGTGTTCAACGAGGGTACCGAATTCCAGCGCGACGGATCGCAGTTCGACCGTCTGTTCACCGATGGCGACAGCTACCGGATCGGCGGGCTGACAGCGCATGTCATGCACACGCCAGGCCATACGCCGGCCTGCATGACGCATGTGATCGGCGACGCGGCGTTTGTCGGCGACACGCTGTTCATGCCGGATGGCGGTTCGGCGCGGGCCGATTTCCCCGGCGGTGACGCGCGCACGCTCTACCGCTCGATCAAGCGCGTTCTGGCGCTGCCGGATGAGATGCGGCTCTTCATGTGCCATGATTACGGCCCCAACGGTCGCGACATCCAGTGGGAGACGACCGTCGGCGAGGAGCGCGAGCACAATATCCACGTCAAGGAAGGCACCAGCGAGGACGATTTCGTCGCCATGCGCGAGGCGCGCGATGCGACGCTGGCCATGCCGAAGCTGATCATCCCGTCGCTGCAGGTCAACATGCGCGCCGGGCGGATGCCACCGGCCGACAAGGACGGCAAGGTGTTCCTGAAGGTGCCGGTCAACACGCTATGAGCGGATTTTTCGGCAACATAAGAAAAATCCTGAGCGGAAAGGGTCCCAGAAAAATGCGTTTCCAGCAGATCGACAGCGAGTTCGCCGTAGCGCCGCAGATCACCACCGGTGACATCGCGGCGATTGCCGAGGCCGGCTTCAAGAGCCTCGTTTGCAACCGTCCCGACACGGAATCGGGCGCGGTGCCGCATGAAGACATCGCAAAACTGGCGGCGGAAGCGGGCATCGAATTTCGCTACATTCCCGTCGGTGGCTTCGACGGCAACAATCCCGTCGTCGAGATGGTGGGCGCGCTCAAGGAAATGCCGCGCCCGATGCTGGCCTATTGCCGTTCGGGTGCGCGATCTGCCAATCTCTACATGGCTGCGAGCCAGGGCGCGCGCTGATCCCACAGGCCAGCGCAATTCGCAGGAGGAGGCGATGACGTTGGCAATCGAAGAAAAGGCACACAAGAGCGTGGCGAAACCGCGCGGCACGGGCTTCCGGGCCGTACTTCTGATGCTGGCGCTGGCTTTCATCAGTGGAGCAGCGATTGTAGGGCCGGCCCGCGCGGCGGAGCCCGGCTATTACCGCGTCACCGATGTCGCGGCCGGTGACGTGCTCAACATTCGTGCCGAGCCGGATGCCCAGTCCGGCATTGTCGGCGAATTCCCGCCTGACGCCCATCCGGTCGAAGTGCTTGAAGTCGTGACCGAAGGCACGGCCGAATGGGGCAGGGTGCTCGCGGCCGACCGCAATGGCTGGGTGGCGATGCGTTTCCTGGCGCCCGAGACGGTCGAAACGATCGTCGGCACGCTGGTGCCCATCGGATTGCAGTGCGGCGGTACCGAGCCCTTCTGGTCGCTGACGGCGGCGGCCGGCAGCCTCAATTTCTCGGCGATCGACCTTGAGGCATTATCGCTGCCGCTGACTGACGCGACGACCACGACCGGCCGGAACAACCGTTTCGGGCTGGTCGCCTCGGACGACACGCAACGCATGACCGCGATGCTGGCCTCCGGCGACGCCTGCTCGGACGGCATGTCTGACCGCGATTTCGGCTGGCGGATCGATCTCCTGATCGAGGGTACCGAAACCCGTGCCTATGAGGGCTGCTGCCGGCTGCCGGTGACCGAGTAGGGGGCAAGCGGCCGTTCACACGAGGGGATTACCTGGTCGCTGCGCCAAATGCTCCCGTGACAACGGCCCCCATGTGACAACACCACCCATATGCGTGGCGTCTCAACGCTCTAGATTGAGGGGCAAGACGATTGCCCCGGCTTCAGCCGGAATCATGGGAGCGAGCGATGTTCGACCAAATCGACGCGACGCTGCTGGCGCGAATCCAGTTCGCCTTCACGGTCTCGTTCCACATCATCTTCCCGGCCTTTTCGATCGGGCTCGCCAGCTATCTGGCGGTGCTTGAGGGGCTCTGGCTCGTACGGCGCAAGCAGGTCTATCTCGACCTGTTCAACTACTGGAAGACGATCTTCGCCGTCGTATTCGGCATGGGCGTCGTTTCCGGCATCGTCATGTCCTACGAGTTCGGCACCAACTGGTCCGTCTTCTCCGACAAGGCGGGGCCGGTGATCGGTCCGCTGATGGGCTACGAGGTGCTGTCGGCCTTCTTCCTGGAGGCGGGCTTCCTCGGCGTCATGCTTTTCGGCATGAAGCGTGTCGGCGAAAAGCTTCACTATTTCGCGACACTGATGGTCGCCGCCGGCACGCTGATCTCGGCGATCTGGATCCTCGCGGTCAATTCCTGGATGCAGACCCCGGCCGGGTTCGGGATCAACGAGGCCGGCCAATTCATCGCCGAGGACTGGTGGGCGGTGGTCTTCAATCCCTCCTTCCCCTATCGCCTCGTGCACATGGTGTTGGCCGCCTATCTGACCACCGCGCTGGTCGTCGGCGCGGTCGGGGCGTGGCATCTCAACCGTTCCGGTGTGAAACCGGCCGCACGCACCATGTTCTCCATGGCGATGTGGATGGCGGCAATCGTGGCGCCGATCCAGATCTTCGCGGGCGATCTGCACGGGCTCAACACGCTCGAACACCAGCCGGCCAAGATCGCGGCGATGGAAGGTCATTACGAGACGCAGCGCGGCGCGCCGTTGATCCTGTTCGGCCTTCCCGACAACGATGCGGCGGAGACGCGCTACAAGATCGAAATTCCGAAGGCAGGATCGCTGATCCTGACCCACGACCTCGAAGGCGAGGTGAAGGGCCTGAAGGACTTTCCGCGCGAGGAATGGCCGCCGGCGGCCATCGTGTTCTGGTCGTTCCGCATCATGGTCGGGCTCGGCCTGCTGATGGCGGGGCTGGGCATGTGGAGCCTTTGGGCGCGGTTCAGGGGCAACCTCGGCACGGATCGCTGGCTTAATCGCGCGGCGGTTGCGATGGGGCCGGCCGGATTCATCGCCGTGCTTGCAGGCTGGATCACCACCGAGGTAGGCCGCCAGCCATGGACCGTCTATGGGCATCTGAAGACCGCCGATTCCGTCGCGCCAATTGCCGCGCCGGCGGTCGCCGTCTCGCTTGCCGCCTTCGTGGTGGTCTATTTTGCAGTGTTTGGCGCGGGGACGGTCTACATCCTGCGGGCGATGGCGCGCTCGCCGGACGGCCCCGCGGACGACGAGGAAGAGTCCAAGCCGAAACGCGCGGCCGGCATCACGCCTGGGCCGGCGCAGGGAGCACCCGGAGCGGGAAACCGCCCGGAAGCCGCAGGGGAGGCATAGATGGAACTCGATCTGCCATTCATCTGGGCCGGGCTGATCGCCTTTGCGGTGCTCGCCTATGTCGTGCTCGACGGGTTCGACCTCGGCGTCGGTATCCTGTTTCCCTTCTTCAAGGACCGGCAGGACCGCGACGTGATGACCAATACGGTCGCTCCGGTGTGGGACGGCAACGAGACCTGGCTGGTGCTGGGCGGCGGCGGGTTGCTGGCCGTCTTTCCGCTCGCCTATGCGATCATCCTGCCGGCGCTCTACGCGCCGCTGATCGCGATGCTGCTGGCGCTGGTGTTTCGAGGGGTCGCCTTCGAGTTCCGCTGGCGAGCGGAGGGCAGCGGGCGCCAGTTGTGGGATATCGCGTTTGCCGGCGGCTCGATCGTGGCGGCGCTGATGCAGGGCATCGCGCTCGGCGCGCTGGTGCAGGGCATCCATGTCGAGGGCAGGGCCTATGCCGGCGGCTGGTGGGACTGGCTGACCCCGTTCTCGTTGCTGACCGGCGTGGCGCTGGTCATCGGCTATGCGCTGCTCGGCGCGACTTGGCTCAACCTCAAGACCACGGGCGAACTGCAGGTCAGGGCGCGGCGTTTCGCCAGGCTCGCGGGCATCGGCACGCTGGGGCTGATCGGCGTCGTGTCGCTGTGGACGCCGTTCCTGCACGACGCCTATTTTGAGCGCTGGTTCACCTGGCCGACGGCGAATTTCACGGCGGTCGTGCCCGGTCTCGTCGCGGCCTGTGCGCTGTTGCTGTTTCTCGGCCTGCAGGACGGCAAGCCGTTGCAGCCTTTCCTCGCCGCGCTCGGCATCTTCACGCTTTCCTTCGCTGGCATCGGGATCAGCTTCTATCCGTGGATGGTGCCGCCGACGGTGACCATTCGAGACGCCGCTGCGCCCGATGACAGCCTCGCCTTCCTGCTCGTCGGCGCGGCCGTGCTGGTGCCGATCATCCTGGCCTATACCGCGCATGCCTATTGGGTGTTTCGCGGCAAGGTGGACAGCGAAAGCGGTTATCACTGATGGACGGGCTGTGATGGGCGCGGTGCCGACGGAAGAGACGAAGCGTCAGCCGCTGGCCAGACGGCTGTTCTGGTTCGCCGCGCTGTGGATCGGCGGGGTCGCGGTGCTCGGCGCCGTCGCGCTCGTCATCAAGGCGGCGCTGCCGGGCTGAGCCGGCACCGCCGCCGCCGGGTTTCGGTCCAGGCGAAGCCTACTGGAACAGCTTGTCCTTTTCCTCCAGATCGAAATCGCGTTTTTCGAGCCGGAAGGTGGCGTATTCCAGCGTTTCGGCCATGCTGTCGGCCAGTTTCAGCGCATCGGCCAGCGACAGGTTGAAGCGCCGCGAAAAGCCCTGGACCGCGTGTTCGAGCTGCACGCTGGTCGTGCCGTCCTCATAGGAATTGAAGTTCACCGCCTTGAAGTTCTGCGGATCGCCGGCCTTGGTCGGTGCGCCGGTTTCCGCCACTTGCTCCCCAATTGCCTCTTCATCGCCCGCCTGTTCATCGGCAACACCCTGGTCGGTCGGCGCGCTCTCGGGTTCCGCCTGTTTCGCCGTCTCGTCTTGGATGGCCTTGCTCGCCTCGTCGGTGGCGGTGTCTTCGGGATTCGCACCTGTGGTCTCAGCCTCTTCGTCCACACCGTTGACGTCGTCGACGAAACCGATGCGCTTGGAATAGAGCCCCACACGGTTCTTGACCGCGATGTCGGTCCAGTCCTGCGCCTTGCGGATCAGCCGGATGGCGCGTTCC
>JBHIWX010000036.1:0-38014 GCA_041987205.1 Rhizobiaceae bacterium
AACAAGATGACAATGGCTTCCTGCAAATAATTAACTGGATCACGCAGTCCACTATTACCATGTTTAATGATTGCAAATAACAATACCTGGCATTTTTGGCGATATTCAGTTATTTCTTATGTTTAATTCGCAATACCCAGCAGGAAACCAGGCAGGCGATTTCAGACAAAAAGAACTCCGCCACGCAAAAAGACACGCCCCTGCCCAAGATCAGGGCCACGAGCAAGGAGCCATGTGTTGTCCTGGTTCAGCATGGCGAGTTGTTTGTCAATCAATCTGGCTTCAACGGTTTTTTCGCCATGCTGAAGCACGTCGAAGTGATTGAAAGCGGCATTGTACAATCCCGAGACCACGTCCAGTCCATCCTCCCTGACGGCCGCCGCCACGAAGGACACATATTTGCCCATCAGCCCGCTCTGGTAGAGCAGGAAGGCCGGGATCATGACATAGGTGACGTAGTCGATGACCGCGTCGAGCATGTCGCCCGACCAGTGCGGCCACCATTTCTTGACTTCGAGGCGGCGCGCCAGCGGACCGTCGACACCGTCCACGGCGAGTGCGATGCCCATCCACAGGAAGGATTTGGTGAAATCCTTCTCGGCGGCTGCAACCAGCGACAGAAAGGCGAAAAACGCACCGGAAGCCGTCAGAATATGGACACCGAACGCCCACAACGCATCTCTGGAAATGCCGAACACGTCTGGCCCTACCCCCTGGTCCACTTCCGGCCTGCGAAACACCCGCTCGGGGAATCCGGAAAGCTGCGGCTTTTGTGACATTAGTGTGTCGCGTTGACAAGAAGGAGCCATGTCGAGGTCCTTCCGTGAGGGTATCGAGCCGATTGCCGCACCCCTTGAAGGCGCCATCCCTGCGGCACTATTCTGCCGCCATGACAGCAACGCACTCCACCCATCCCGATCAGGCCGATGGCCGCACCTTCGACGTTTGCGTCGCCGGATCGGGCCTTGCCGGACTTACGGCGGCGCTCGCCCTCGGGCAACAGGGTTTTTCGACCGCCGTCGTCGCACCCGCACCGGCGCGCAAAGATCTGCGCACCACGGCGCTGTTTGCCGGGTCGGTCGACTATCTCAAGAGCCTCGGCATCTGGGACAAGGTCGCCGGCGACGCCGCAAGACTCGCCACCATTCGGCTGATCGACGTGACAGACCGGCTTCTGCGCGCGCCGCAGGTCGATTTCAACGCGTCGGAAATCGGGCTCGATGCCTTCGGCTATAACGTTACCAACCAGACGCTGATCACCGCGCTCGGCGAGGCTGCCGAAGCGACCGGCAACGTCACCTTCATCGAGGACAGCGTCGAGGATGCGCAATTCCACTCAAGTGGTGCCAGCCTGACGCTGGCGGGCGGCGGCGAACTGGCATGCCGGCTCGTCGTGGCTGCGGACGGGCGCAATTCGGTGCTGCGCCGCGTCTCGGGACTGGGCGAGCACCGCTGGTCCTATCCGCAGACCGCCCTCGTCCTCGATTTCGAGCACGATTTCCCGCATCACGACGTCTCGACGGAATTCCACACGCGCGCCGGCCCCTTCGCGGTGGTGCCGCTCGCCGACAGGCGTTCCAGCCTCGTCTGGGTTGAACGGCCGGAACGCGCCGAGGCGCTGGCCGCGCTACCGGTTGAGGAACTGGCGCAAAAGGTCGAGCAGCGCATGCAATCCATGCTCGGGCGGGTGCGCATCCAGTCGAAGGTCCAGACCTGGCCGCTGTCGGGCATGACGGCGAAGCGGTTCGGCAAGGGGCCGCTGGTTCTCGTCGGCGAGGCCGCGCATGTCTTCCCGCCGATCGGCGCGCAAGGGTTCAATCTCGGTATCCGCGATGTCGAACTGGTCGGGCGGCTCGCCGCTTCAACCGGCCGCGACGGGCTGGCCAGCCTCGGCGAGCGCTATCATGCACGACGCCTGCCCGACATCGGCACGCGCACGGCCAGCATCGACGTCCTGAACCGCTCGCTGCTGTCGGGTTTCCTGCCGGTCCAGGCCGCGCGCACGCTGGCGCTTCATGCCTTTGCCGGTATCGGCCCGCTGCGCCGCATGGCGATGCGCGAGGGCGTTTCGCCGGGCACGCAGTTCCGGCACGTCATGGACCGTCTGCTGCCAGCGCGCTGATCCGGCCTGCCGATTTCCTGTTCAGGCGCCAAGCCAGCCCGACACCAATCCCTGACGCAGCAGGTAGATGACCATCGTCAGCGTGACGACGGCGACGGCCGTCGAAATCACCACAGTACTCGACGCGCGCTCCTGCCAGACACCGTATTGCTGGGCAAGAACGAAGACATTGGTCGCGCTAGGCAGAGCGGCGAGCAGGATCGCGGTCTCGATCCACAACGGCTCGGTGTTCGGCACCGCCATCACCAGCAGCGCGAAGACGAGCATCGGGTGCACGATCAGCTTGATCGGCACCAGATAGGCAAGTTCGCCCGGCACCCGGCGCAGGGGACGCAACGCGGCCGTCACGCCCATGGCGAACAGCGCGCAGGGCGCGGCACCGGCCGACAGGAATTCGAGCGTCTTCTCGGCCGGCGTCGGGATCGGGAGTTCGACTGCCGCCGCTGCCACGCCGGCGATCGTCGCCAGGATGAAGGGATGGGTGAAGATGCGCTTGAGGATCTCGCCGGCAAGCCGGCCTGCGCCGTGCCCCTTTTCCTGATGAAACGCCATCAGGAGTGGCGCGAGCGTGAAGTGCATCGCGTTCTCGAAGCAGAAGATCAGCGCAACGGGGACACCCGCCTGAGGCCCGAAGACGGCGAGTGCGAGCGGTGGCCCCATATAGCCGATATTGCCATAGGCCCCGCCGAAGCCCTGGATGGTCGCCTCGCCGACATTGCCGCCATTTCTCAGGCCGGCGATGAAAAAGGTGAGGCAGAAGATGATGAGGGTCGCGAAGGTGGTCGTCGCGATAAAGCTGAAATTGGCGAATTCAGACAGCGGCGTGCGCGACAGCAGGCGAAAGAACAGGGCAGGCAGCGCCAGATAGACGATGAAGAAGTTGAGCCAGGCTAGGCCCTCGAGTGGCAGCTTCGCGATCCGTCCGGAGACGTAGCCCAGGAAGATCATGCCGAACAGCGGCAGGACGAGGAAGAGGACTTCAAGCATTGCTGGACAGTGCTTCCTCGGGGGATTGAGAAACGCTGCGACCGCCCTAGTTTCAGGGTGGGAATGCCGCAGGTCGGCCGGCGCCGGGGCGTTGGCATTTATCGGGACACTGCGCTAGACTAGCACCATGAACGCTCGAATGAACAGTCTCACGATACGAAGTGCCAAGTACCGGATCGGACAGGTTGTGCGGCATCGGATTTATCCGTTCCGCGGGATCATCTTCGACGTCGACCCCGAATTCGACAATACCGACGAATGGTACGATTCCATTCCCGAGGACGTGCGCCCGCGCAAGGATCAACCCTTCTATCACCTGCTCGCCGAAAACGAGGACAGCGAATACATCGCCTATGTCTCGGAGCAGAACCTGCTGGAAGACACCAGCCAGGAGCCGGTCCGCCATCCCCAAGTCGATGAGATCTTCGAACGTCACCCGGACGGATCCTACCAGGCGAAATCGGTGCTGGCGCACTGACGCGATCCCGACATCGGCAACAAACGAAAACGCCCGCCTTTCGGCGGGCGTTTCCTTTTGAAGCTTGGCAGACTGGCCGGAGCCGGCCGGCGCTGTTTATTGCGCCGGCGCCGTTTCGCCGCCGGTCTTGGCGTTTTCCTGGGCTTCCTGGAGCTTCTTGCGGCGCTCTTCGGCCTTCTTGCGCAGCTCTTCCTGGAGCTGGCGCTGGCGCGCTTCCAGTTCGTCCTGCTTGAGCGGCGGGCCGTCGAACGCGGCGGTGAAACCCTCGAGCGTGATCTGGACCGGGTTCGCCTTGTTCTGGAAGTTGGTCGAGGTCAGGGTGAGCTGGCCGCCGCCCTTGAACATGCTGATGATGGTGTCGTCGAGCGGCACTTCCGCGATGCAGTTCTGCGGTACGCAGACGAAGTAGGGCAGCGTGGCTTCCTTGCCGTCATCGACCTTCAGCTTGATGCCGGCGGGGATGTAGCGGCCGGTCGGCACGGTCACCTGAAGCGATTTGCGGTTCACCTTGCCGGTGATCTCGAGCAGCGAGATGGCGGTGAGCAACTGGCCGGTATTGGCGACCGACTGGAACTGCACGTTGCAGATGTCGTTTTCTTCCTGCTTGGCGCAGACCTTGTACCAGCCGTTTCTGGGCGGCTGCTGGGCCGAGGCAGGCTGCGTGGCGCCGGCGAGGATGGTCGCGGCGAGCGCGGCCGATGCAATCGAGGCAGCACCGTGGGAAATCTTGGTTTTCATGAACAACGCCCTTCGCGTATTCGGTTGGTTTACACGTCGCAATCTGTCCCGCGCCGTTCGGCCGGCAATTCATGCCCCGATGTTCGAAGCATCGCGCCCCGACAGGGTCGCGCCCTTGGAAACCAGAATTCTGGCAGCATCGTGACCGCCACGCGGCGCGCCTCCCATGGCACAGACGCCATGATTTTTCCAGAGCGCGGCCGGCAAAATGTCCCTTATCCGTGTTAGCTTTCGCGAATCCGGTCATGTCGCACGCTCTAACCGAGCCGGCGCGGCGAACAGGAAACGCAAGGTGCCATGCTCTCCATGCCGAAGAACCCGAACGGGCCATTCCGTCTGATCCCCGTCCTGCTGGCGATTTTCGTCTTCGCCCTGCCCGCGCCACGCGCCGCGGCGGCCGAGGAAACCCATGCCATCGCCATGCATGGCGAACCGGCACTGGCGCCCGGCTTCGACCACCTGCCCTATGCCGACCCGGACGCAGTCCAGGGCGGCGAGATCACCTATGGCGTCGTGGGCACCTTCGATTCCCTCAACCCCTTCATTCTCAAAAGCATGCGGACCACGGCGCGCGGCATGTGGTTCGATCCGCAGTTCGGCAATCTGGTCTACGAATCCCTGATGTTCCGCTCGCGCGACGAACCCTTCACGGTCTACGGCCTGCTGGCGAAAAGCGTCACACTGCCCGACGACCGCTCCTGGATCGAGTTCCATCTCGACCCGGATGCACGATGGTCGGACGGCGAACCGGTCACGCCCGAGGACGTGCTGTTTACCTATGACATCCTGACCGAGCTTGGCAGGCCGCCCTTTTCGAGCCTGACGGCCAAGATCGAAAAGATCGAGAAAACGGCCGAGCATTCAGTGAAGTTCACCTTCAACGACAAATCCGACCGGGAATTTCCGCTGATCGTGGCGATGCTGGCCCCGGTCCTGCCGAAACACGCGATCGACCGGGAGTCCTTTGCCGATTCGACGCTCGCGCCGCCTGTCGGCTCAGGCCCCTATCTGGTCGACAAGGTCGAGGCGGGCAGCCGCATCACCTATCGCAAGAACCCCGACTATTGGGGCAAGGATTTGCCCGTCATGAAGGGGTTTCACAATTTCGACCGCGTCACCGTCGAATATTTCGGCTCGGTGCAGGCCCAGTTCGAGGCCTTCAAGAAGGGGCTTTTCGACGTCCATCTGGAGGGTGATCCGGCCGAATGGCAGCGCGCCTACGATTTCCCCGCCGTTGCCGAAGGCCGCGTGATCAAGGAAGCCTTCGAGAAGAAGACGCCGGCCGGGATGACCGGTTTCGTGTTCAACACGCGCCGGCCCGTTTTCGCCGATCGTCGCGTGCGCCGCGCCCTCGCCATGGTGTTCGACTTCGAGTGGGTGAACCGCAATTTGTTTTTCGGCGCGTATGAGCGCACCGGCTCCTACTGGCAGAATTCCGAACTCTCCGCCCTGGGCGTGCCGGCGAGCGAACGCGAGAAAGAATTGCTTGCCCCCTTCCCCGACGCCGTCAGCGCCGATGTCATGGATGGCAGCTACAAACCTGCGGCCTCCGACGGATCGGGGCGCGACCGCAAAGTGCTGCGCGCCGCCTATGAACTGCTGGTCGAGGCGGGCTACACCCGGAAGGGCAGCACGCTCGTCGACCCGAATGGCGAAAAGCTGGTGTTCAGCTTCATGACGCGCAACGAGAGCGAGGAGAAGCTCGCCATTGCCTATCGCCGCTCACTGGCCGCGCTCGGCATCGGGATCGAGATTCGCTCCGTCGACGATTCGCAATATCAGCGCCGGCTGCAGGAATTCGACTACGACATGATCCTGGCGACCTATAGCGCTTCGCTGTCGCCCGGCATCGAGCAGAACGGGCGCTGGAGTTCGACCTCGCGCGACTTGCCGGGCAGCTTCAACTATGCCGGCGCGTCCGAACCAGCCATCGACGCGATGATCGACGCGATGCTGCAGGCCCGCACCGGCGAGGATTTCACCGCCGCGGTGCGGGCGCTCGACCGCGTGCTGATCTCGGGGCACTATGTCGTGCCGCTTTATCACCTGCCGGTGCAATGGGTGGCGCGCTGGGCTCACCTTGCCTATCCCGAACGGACCTCCATATACGGGGTTCAATTCCCGACCTGGTGGGACACGCGCCAGTAACCTCAACGAGATCGGAGCAACCATGACCGGAAACGCAAACAGGACGATCGAGATCGACGTCGTCTCCGACGTGATGTGCCCCTGGTGCTTCATCGGCAAGAAGAACCTTGAGGCGGCCGCCGGCGCGATCGAGGGCATCGACGTGAAGATCAACTGGCGCCCTTTCCAGCTCGACCCGACGCTGCCGCCGGAGGGCAAGGATCGCAAGCAGTACATGGAAGAGAAATTCGGCAAGGGCGACGGCTTGAAGGAAGCGCACAGCCGCGTCGAGGAAGCCGGCCGCGCCGCCGGGATCGACTTCAGGTTCGGCGACATCACCGTCGCGCCCAACACGCTGGACGCTCACCGGCTGATCCGCTGGGCCGGCGGCGCCGAGGGCGATGCGCAGCAACGCGTCGTCAACCGTCTTTTCGAACTCTATTTCATGGAAGGCGCCGACATCGGCGACACGCGCATTCTGTCCGCTGTGGCCGAGGATGCCGGCATGGACGGTGCCGTGGTGCGCGAATTATTGGCGACCGACCGCGACAAGGAAGAGGTCCAGCGCGAGATCGCCACGGCCCAGCAGATGGGCGTGACCGGCGTGCCCTGCTTCATCATCGACCGGCGTTATGCCGTGATGGGCGCGCAGCCGCCGCAGGTGCTGGCCGACGCGATCGCGCAGGCCGCCAGCGAGCCGACCGTGCCGGCCGGTCACAATGCCAACGACAATGAGGGCAATGGCGCCTCTGCCTGAATCCGGCGATATGGGGCCATGGCGAAAAGACCCGCCTGATGGACGCTGATACGGCGATCAAGACGATTACCAACGCATTGCTGGGGCAACCGGCGGTTCGCGCGCTTTTCCTGAGCGGAAGCCACGCGACGGGTCATCACGACGCCTATAGCGACATCGATTTCGTGCTTGTTGCAACAGAAGGTGCGACCGACGCCATTGCCCGCCTTTGGCAGGAAACGGTGACCGCTGTCGGTCCGCTCATGTTGTGGCGTGACCGCAAGGTTCGGCCGCTCCTGATCAATGCGATTACCGCCGACTTTCTGCGGATTGACGCTATCATCCTGAAACCGGATCAGCTGGCGGCCTATACGCAGGAGACGTTGAGCGTGCTTTTCGACCATGACGGTCTTCACGCGAACCTGACGGAAAGCCGCCCCCGGACACCGCCCAATCGCGATCATGTCCGATACCAGTTCGAAGAGTTCATTCGTATCCTGGCGCTCCTTCCCGTTGGCATTGGCCGAAAGGAATACGTCAACGGCATCACCGGCATATTTCACCTGCGCAACCTGCTCATCGACCTGCTGATCGAGGAGACCGGCGTGCAACATCGTGGCGGCGCGCTGCACCTGAACCGTCTTGTCACTGCCGATCAGCTTGAATTGCTGGCCGGGCTCCCTGTACCGGCTCCCACCCGCGAGGCAGTGATCGAAGCCAATTTGGCCTATGCGTGCGCCTATCTTCCCCGTGCGCGCAGATTGGCGAAGCACTGGGGCGTGGAATGGCCTACAAGGTTCGAAGCCGCGACGTGGCAGTATCTGAAAGATACGCTTGCGATAGACAAGCCGTCTGAGGCGTGAGGTGAGTGTAGGCCGCCTCGGCGGCCATCTTCGCGATCCGAGTCATGATGACGGCGACGCCCTTCAGGCGTTTTTCCGGCGTCGCCCAGTCGCGCTGCACGACCACGGACTGGTCCGGCCTGATCTTGGCGAGCGAGGACTGATCGCCGATCCAGGCGATGAGCGCGGCCGGATTGGCGAAGTGCTTGTCGCGGAAGGCGATAGAAGCGCCCTTCGGTCCGGCGTCCAGCTTCTCGACATTGGCCTTCAGGCACAGCCCCTTGACGTGGACGATTTTCAGCAGGTGATCCACCTCTTCCGGCATAGGGCCGAAGCGGTCGACCAGTTCGGCTCCGAAGGCATCGATGTCTTCCGGCTCGCGGATTTCCGCAAGGCGGCGATACAGCCCCATGCGCAATTGCAGATCGGGCACGTAGCCCTCCGGGATCAGCACCGGCGTGCCGACCGTGATCTGCGGCGACCAGTGCTCGGCCACCGCCCCGTCGCCATCCTTCAGTTCCGCGACCGCTTCCTCCAGCATCTGCTGGTAGAGTTCGTAGCCGACCTCACGGATATGGCCGGACTGCTCCTCGCCCAGCAGATTTCCAGAACCACGAATGTCGAGATCGTGGCTCGCCAGTTCGAAACCGGCGCCGATGGTGTCGAGCGATTGCAGCACTTTCAGGCGCCGCTCGGCATTGGCCGTCAGCGTCCTGCGTACCGGCAGGGTCAGGATGGCATAGGCCCGGGTCTTCGAGCGCCCTACCCGGCCGCGCAGCTGATAGAGCTGTGACAGGCCGAACATGTCGGCGCGATGCACGATGAGCGTGTTGGCCGTCGGGATGTCGAGCCCCGATTCGACGATGGTCGTCGACAGCAACACGTCGTAACTGCCGTCATAGAAGGCGTTCATGATGTCGTCGAGTTCGCCAGGCGGCATCTGGCCATGCGCCACGGCGACCTTCAGCTCCGGCACGTGCTCGTCGAGAAACGCCTTCTGTTCGGCGAGATCGGAGACGCGCGGACAGACATAGAAGCTCTGGCCGCCGCGATAGCGTTCGCGCAGCAGCGCCTCGCGCACCACCAGCGGATCGAAGGGCGAAATGAAGGTGCGGACCGCGAGCCGGTCTACCGGCGGCGTTGCGATCAGCGACAGTTCGCGCACACCGGCCAGCGCCAGTTGCAGCGTGCGCGGGATCGGCGTCGCCGAAAGAGTGAGCACGTGAACGTCGGATTTCAGCTCCTTGAGCTTCTCCTTGTGCTTGACGCCGAAATGCTGCTCCTCATCGATGATGATCAGGCCGAGACGGTCGAACTTGATGCGATCCGACAACAGCGCATGCGTGCCGATGACGATGTCGACCGTGCCGTCGGCAAGGCCCTTGCGCGTCTCGCTGAGTTCCGAAGCACCGACGAGGCGCGAGGCCTGGCGCAGCTTGACCGGCAGGCCGCGGAAGCGCTCGGCGAAGGTCTTGTAATGCTGGCGCGCGAGCAGCGTGGTCGGCACCACGACGGCAACCTGTTTGCCGGCCATGGCCGCGACGAAGGCCGCGCGCAGCGCCACTTCCGTCTTGCCGAAGCCGACGTCGCCGCAGATCAGCCGGTCCATCGGCCGCCCTGAGGCGAGATCGCCCATCACCGCCTCGATAGCGGCCAGCTGGTCGTCGGTCTCATCGTAGGGAAAGCGCGCGACGAATTCGTCGTAGAGCCCGTCCGGCGGGATCAGTTGTTCTCCCGTCCGCAGCATGCGCGCGGCGGCTGTCTGGATGAGCTGGCCCGCCATTTCGAGCAGGCGTTTCTTCAGCTTTGCCTTGCGCGCCTGCCAGGCGACGCCGCCCAGCTTGTCGAGCGTGACCTCCGTGTCGCCTGAACCGTAGCGCGACAGCAATTCGATGTTCTCGACCGGCAGATAGAGCTTGTCGTCTCCGGCATAGCGCAGTTCGAGGCAATCATGCGGGGCGCCGGCCGCCTCGATGGTCTTCAGCCCGACGAACCGGCCGATACCGTGTTCGGCGTGGACGATGATGTCGCCCTCGGCCAATGCCGAGGCCTCGGCGATGAAATCGGCCGCCTTGCGCTTGCGGGCCGAACGGCGCACCAGCCGGTCTCCCAGAATATCCTGCTCGCAGATAACGGTCAGGCCCGGAATGCGGAACCCTTCCTCAATGGCAAGTACGGCCAGCCCGGTCGACTTCCCGTCCATCGCCTCGAGCGCGCCAAGTTGCTCGACCGCCTCCAGCCGCTCCATGCCGTGTTCGGCGAGCACCTGTTTCAGCCGGTCCCGCGAGCCGGCCGTCCAGGCGGCGATGGCGAGTTTCTGCCCTTCGGCGCGCTCGGAAGCAGCGTATTCGACCGCCGCCTGGAAAACGTTGGCGCCGGAGGCGCGCTCGGCGGCGAAGGAGCGTCCCGGCCTGCCGCCGAGATCGATCACCCGCATGCCCTCGCGTTCCATCGGCTGGAAGGGCGAGATGGTGACCGCGTCGACGCTGTCCAGCGCCGCGCGCGCCTGCTCCTCGTTCAGATAGAGGTCGTCCGGCTCAACCGGCTTGTAGGGCGTGCCATGTTCCAGCGTGTTGTCGATCGCCTGCCTGCGCGCCTCGTAATGATCGACGATCTGCTCGCGGCGACGTGTGATGGCGTCACCGACCAGATGATCGACGCAGAAGCGGAAGGGCTTGAGATAGTCGAAGGCCGTGTCGAGGCGCTCGTAGAACAGCGGCAGCCAGTGCTCGGCACCGGCGAAGCGGCGCCCTTCCGATACGGCGGCGTAGAGCGCGTCATCGCGCGGCGCGGCACCGAAACGCGAGATGTAGGCGCCGCGAAACCGGCTGATCGAGGCCTCGTCGAGCACGACTTCGCTCATCGGGGCGAGCGAGATTGCCTTGATCTGGCCCGTGGTGCGCTGGCTGGCCGCGTCGAAGGTGCGGATCGAATCGAGCGTATCGCCGAAGAAATCGAGCCGGACAGGGTCACCATCGCCGGGCGCGAACAGGTCGACAATACCACCGCGCACCGCGAATTCGCCACGCTCGCGGACCGTCGAGGTGCGTTCGAAGCCGTTTTCGGACAGCCAGTGCGCCAGCCGGTCCATGTCGACCCGGTTACCGGGCGCGAGGTGCCAGGCCTGCCCGGCCATCACCTCGGTCGGCGCGTTCTTCTGGATCAGCGCATTGGCGGTAGTCAGCACCAGCAGGGGCGGACCGTCGGCGGGCTCGTCCGCGATAGCCGCGAGCCGGCCCAGTGCGTGGATGCGCCGCGCGATGATCTCGGCCGACGGCGAGACGCGGTCATAGGGCAGACAGTCCCAGGCCGGTAGTTCGAGAACGTCGAGCCATGGCGCGAAGAATTCGAGCGCCTCGACGAGGCCCGACAATTGCTGGCCGTCGGCGGCGACGTGGACGAGCCCCCTCGCCCCGCTGTTACTGGCAGCGGAAGCGAGCCGCGCCAGCACGCTCGCGCGATAGCCGTCCGGCACGCCGGTCAGCGTGAAGCCGCCGCCGTCGTCGAACAGGTGATCGAGCGTTTCCATCGCAGCGTTCATGTCGGAAGGATCAGTGTTGCTTGTTCGTGTGGTAGGCAAGGACCGCCCTGAAGACCGCCGTGTCGTGCTGTGCCGGCACAGGCACTTCGCTGGTAAACCAGCTCAGGAGATCGCGGTCGTTTTCGGCCATCAGCGCCTCGAAGACGTCGCGTTCGGCCGCATCGAGCGTGGCCAGATGCGCGCGCGCGAATTCGCCAAGGATGATGTCCATCTCCTTGATGCCGCGATGATTGGCCCGGTAGATGAGCTGTTTCAGCCGCTTTTCATCGGCGGCATTGCCTGTGGTCATGTCGAATTGCTGCTGGGTCGTGAGGGTTCGCAGGTTCTATAGTGCTTATGACGCGGCGGCAAAAGGGCCAACCGGCTTTTCTCCGCCGTCATCCCCCGGCACCTGCCCAGGAACAGGGGAATATGCCGGAGACGCCCGGCGAGGCTGCCAGTTCGCCAATTTGCCAATTCGCCAATTCGCCAATTCGAATAAAGAGACCATGCGACCCGACATCCTGAACCCGCTCTTCGCGCCCGCCTCCTCGCTGCCCGGCATCGGCGCGCGCCTGGAAAAGGTGCTGGGCCAGTTTCTGGGTGGCGGGGAAAACCAGCAGGCGCGCATTCTCGACCTCCTGTTCCACCTGCCCCATTCGGTGATCGACCGCTCCGACCAACGCGGCATCGCGCTGTCGCCCGAGGGCGCGATCGTCACACTGAAGGTCCATGTCGACCGGCATCAACCCTCGCCGAGGGGCAACAAGCGCATCCCCTATCGTGTCTTCGTCCATGACGAGACCGGCGAGATGACGCTGGTCTTCTTCAATCCGCGGCATGACTGGATCAACCGCTCGCTGCCCGTCGGCGAGACGCGCTACGTCTCGGGCCGCATGGAATGGTTCAACGGCCGGCCGTCCATGGTCCATCCCGACCATGTCGTCGACGAGGAAGGGTTTGCCGAACTGCCGCTCATCGAGCCGGTTTATCCGGGCACGGCCGGCATTGCGCGCAAGACGCTCGCCAAGGCGGTCCGGGCCGCGCTGGAACGCCTGCCCGACCTGCCGGAATGGGCCGACCCGCAGCTCGTCGCGCGCGAGCACTGGCCGTCCTTCGGCGAAGCGCTGCGCCAGCTCCACTATCCCGAAACACCGGCCGATCTCGAACTCGACACGCCTGCCCGGCGCCGCCTCGCCCATGACGAATTCCTGGCGGGCCAGATCGCGCTGTTCCTGATGCGCGAGCGCGTGCGCAAATCGGCCGGCCGGCCGCATGCGGCGAAGGGCGACAAGGCGGCCGCGATTCTTGCCGCCTTCGGTCATGCGCTGACGCCATCGCAGCAGGAGGCGCTGAAGGAGATCCTTGCCGACATGGCGAAACCCGAGCGCATGATGCGGCTGATGCAGGGCGATGTCGGCTCGGGCAAGACCATCGTCGCGCTGATGGCGATGGCGACGGCCATCGAGGCGGGTAGTCAGGCGGCGATCATGGCACCGACCGAAATCCTGGCGCGCCAGCATTTCGCCACCATCGCGCCGCTGTGCGCGGCGGCCGGCATCCGGGCCGAGATCCTGACCGGCAAGGAAAAGGGCGCGACGCGCGAGGCGACCATCGCCGGTCTCGCCGACGGTTCGGTCGACCAGCTCATCGGCACGCATGCGCTGCTGCAGGGACCGGTCGAGTTCGCCGATCTCGGGCTCGCCGTCATTGACGAGCAGCACCGGTTCGGCGTCCACCAGCGCCTGGCGCTGGGCGACAAGGGTCCGCGCGCCGATGTGCTGGTGATGACGGCCACGCCAATCCCGCGCACGCTGGTGCTCACCTTTTTCGGCGACATGGAGGTCTCGAAGATCTCCGGCAAGCCGGCTGGGCGTCAACCTATTTCCACCACGGCCATGCCGCTTGAAAAGCTGGACGAACTGGTCGCACGCGTCGACAGGGCGCTGGCACAGGGCAAGAAGCTCTACTGGATATGCCCGCTCGTCGAGGACAATCCGGAATTGAACCTGACCTCCGCGCAGGAGCGCTTCGCCATGCTGCGGGAGCATTTCGGCGACCGCGTCGGCCTGGTGCACGGCCGGCTCGGCGCGAAGGACAAGGACGAAGCGATGACGGCCTTCCGCGACGGGCGGACCCGGCTGCTCGTCGCGACAACGGTGGTCGAAGTCGGCGTCGACGTGCCGGACGCCACGATCATCATCGTCGAGCATGCCGAGCGTTTCGGTCTGGCGCAGTTGCACCAGTTACGCGGCCGGGTCGGTCGCGGCAGCGAGGCGTCGAGCTGCATCCTGCTCTACGGCAAGCCGCTTGGCGAGATCGCGCGCAGCCGGCTTCAGGTCATGCGCGAGACCGAGGACGGGTTCCGTATCGCGGAGGAGGATCTGAAGCTGCGCGGCGAAGGCGAGATTCTCGGCACGCGCCAGTCGGGCGTGCCCGGTTTTGCGCTCGCCAGCGCCGAGGCCCATGCCGACATTCTCGAAATGGCGCGCGACGAAGCGAAGCTTCTCGTGAAGCAGGACCCGTCGCTGACCGGCCCGCGCGGCGAGGCGATCCGCATGCTGCTCTATCTGTTCGGACAGGATCAGGCCGTGCGCCTCATGCGCGCCGGCTGAGGGAGCGGATAACGACTACTTCGTCTTGCCGGTTGATTTCGCAGCCGTTTTGCGGCGCGTCGCGCGCGGCTTGGCAGCGGGTTTTGCCGTTTCCGTTGCCGCCGACGCGGCCTGTTCGGCTTTCGCCGCATCGGCCAGCGCCCTGGTCTTTTCCTGATATTTCGGCGTTACCAGACCGGCGGAGATCACCAGCTTGGCGGCGTCCTCGACGCCCATGTCGAGCAGGATGACGTCTTCCTTCGGTACGAAGAGCAGGAACCCGGAAGTCGGGTTCGGCGTGGTTGGCAGGAAGATGCTCAGCGTCTCCTGCTCGATGCCCATGAGTTTCGCGTCGACTTCACCGCGCGTCTGGGTGGCGACGAAAACCAGCGCCCACAGGCCGGGGCGCGGATACTCGATCAGGCCGACTTCCTTGAAGGTGGCGCTCTCGCTGGAGAACACGGTCTGGAAGATCTGCTTCAGGCCGTTGTAGATGTTGCGCACCAGCGGCATGCGCCCGACCATGTTCTCGCCATAGCTGATGACGGTGCGGCCGATGAAGTTCGCCGTCAGGAAGCCGATCAGCGTGATGATGATGATCGCGGTCAGCAGCCCCACGCCCGGCACCGAATAGGGCAGATAGGTGTCCGGATTGTAGGCCTTGGGGATGTAGGGAACGACCCAGCTGTCCACCCACTGGATGAACGACCAGATCAGATAGATGGTGATGAAGAGCGGCGCCGTGATGATGAAGCCGGTCAGGAAGTAATTGCGCAGGCGCATCAGCGTGCTGCTTTTCGCTGGAACTTCGGAAGACATGGAGGCCCGTCGCGCTCGAAAACCGTCGCGACCAATATAAGGTGCCCGGCGGCACGCGCAATGCGAGCCGGCCGGTCAGGCGAAAATAAAAATTTCCTCAGGCCGCATGACGCCGGGGCGTCACTCCACGGTGACCGATTTCGCCAGATTGCGGGGCTGGTCGACATCCGTGCCCATCACCACCGCCGTGTGATAGGCGAGCAGTTGCACCGGCAGCGCATAGGCGAGCGGCGTGATGAATTCCGGCATGTCAGGCAGGATCAGCGTGTGCTCCGGCTCGACGGAGCATTCGGCCGCGCCGCGCTCGTCAGTGATCAGGATGATCCGGCCGCCGCGCGCGGCGACCTCCTGCATGTTGGACACGGTCTTCTCGAAGATGCGATCATGCGGGGCGATGACGACGACCGGCATGTCCTCGTCGATCAGCGCGATCGGCCCGTGCTTGAGTTCGCCCGCCGCATAGCCCTCGGCGTGGATGTAGGAGATTTCCTTGAGCTTCAGCGCGCCTTCCATGGCAAGCGCGTAGGAAGTGTCGCGACCGAGATAGAGGACGTGGCGGACCTTGGCGAGATCGTGGGCGATCTCCTCGATCTGCTTTTCGAGCTTCAGCGTCTGGCTGGCATAACGCGGCGCCTCGGTCAGCGCGCGCACCAGCTTCTCCTCATCCTGCGCCGACAGGACGCCCCGCGCACGGCCGGCGGCGATGGCGAGCGTTGCAAGAACGGAAAGCTGGCAGGTGAACGCCTTGGTCGAGGCGACACCGATCTCGGGGCCGGCAAGCGTCGGAAACACCACGTCGGATTCACGCGCGATGGTCGAACCGCGCACATTGACGATGGCACCGATATGCTGGCCTTCCTTGCGGCAGTGGCGCAGGCTCGCCAGGGTGTCGGCGGTCTCGCCCGACTGCGAGATGAACAGCGCCAAACCATTCTTCGGCATTGGCATTTCGCGGTAGCGGAATTCCGAGGCGATATCGATGTCGACGGGCAGCCGAGCATAGCGCTCGAACCAGTATTTGGAGACGAGCCCGGCCAGATAGGCCGTGCCGCAGGCCGAGATCGCAACGCGCTCCAGCTTGGCGAAATCGAATGGCAGGTCGTCGCCGGCCATGACCCGGGACTGCGCAAAGTCGACATAGTTGGCGAGCGTGTGGGAAATCACTTCCGGCTGTTCGTAGATTTCCTTCTGCATGAAATGGCGGTGGTTGCCCTTGTCGACCATCAGGCTGGAGCCGACCGATTTCTGCAGCGGCCGTTCGACCGGGTTGCCGTCCGTGTCGAAGATTTCCAGGCTGTTGCGCGTCACGACACACCAGTCGCCATCTTCCAGATAGGTGATCGCATTGGTGAAGGGCGCCAGCGCGATGGCGTCGGAGCCAAGATACATCTCGCCCTCGCCGTGACCGACCGCGAGCGGCGGACCGTTGCGCGCGCCGACCAGCATATTGTCGTTATCGCGGAACAGGATGGCGAGTGCGAAGGCGCCGTGCAGCCGGCCGATCGCCTGGCGTGCCGCTTCGCGCGGCTCAAGGCCCTGTCGCAGCCCGCGCGCGACCAGATGCGCGATGACCTCCGTGTCGGTCTGCGTGACGAAGGTGAAGCCGTCGGCCGTCAGTTCGTCGCGCAGTTCGCGAAAGTTCTCGATGATGCCGTTATGGACGACGGCGACATTGTCGGAGAAATGCGGATGCGCGTTGGTCTCGTTGGGCACGCCATGGGTCGCCCAGCGCGTGTGGCCGATGCCGATATGGCCGCTCAGCGGATGGTCCTTCAGCCGGTTCTCGAGATTGACGAGCTTGCCTTCGGCGCGACGACGATCGAGATGGCCGCCCTCCACCGTCGCCACACCGGCCGAATCGTAACCGCGATATTCGAGACGCTTGAGCGCATCGACGATCAGCGGCGCGACGGCCTCATTGCCCACGATCCCGACTATTCCGCACATTCGGCTGCTTTCCCCGGCCTGTTGATCCGTTCCGCACCTAGCGGCTAATGCCGGCGGTTGAAACTCAATCTGTGTTTCATTGCATTACCGCATGCCGGCCCCGACGCCCCATGCGAAAGCGGCACCCTGACATGGCGCGGTTACTTTCCGATTGCACCGGATGGTTAGCGAATTGCGAACCGGGCCAGCCGGTGCGTCTTGCAAGCCCGACGCGTCAGCGCATCAGCACCAGCACCACGGCACCGATGACGAGCAGAAGTGCCGTCCCGCCGCCGGCAAGACCTCGCCCGAGCTTCATCGCCATCGGCACCCTGGTGTCGTCGAACAGGATGAAGGGGTGCAGCAGTCGAAGCGCAACGAAAACAAGGCCGTAGGCGTGGAGCCAGAACGAGGAAGCACCCCGCAGTTCCATGAGCAGCATGAGCAGCAGGACCATGGCGGCGTATTCCGACAGATTGCCGAAACGCCGGCGCCAGAGGCGCAGTTCGGCATGGCCGCCATCGCCCAGACCGGTTTCATATTTACCGCGTAGCATGGCCGTTCGCGTCGCCATAACGGCCATCAGCACGGCGATGATGGCGGCGTAGACCGGTGTGACCTGAATGGTGTCCATGACTGCTATTTCCCCCTTGCGATTTCGAGTGCTTCGTCTGCGAGCCTGTCCCATTGCTCGATGTCGCCGGCTCCGGCGACGATCCAGTCCCGCATCGGTGGCTTCGATTTGAACGGAGCAAGGTGCTGCCAGTCGGAAAGTCCAAGCGATTCGATGTCGAAATCGCGCCCGAGACGGCAGCCGAGGCCGACGCGCCCCCCTTTCGCGGAATAGAAGACAAAGACCTTGCCGCCGCGGGTAAGCGCGGACGCCGACATCATCATGCCGCGCGCGACGTCGTTGTGAAGCTGTTCCATCCGGGCGGACAGATGCTCCCATCGAGCCCGCATTGCATCCGCGTCGACTGCCACCATGACCATCGCCCTTTTCCCCTCGCCTTCCGCCCTCACCTGGCATCTTCAGCTTGCGGCCAAGCTAGGCACATGTATATATGTTAGTCAACATGCTTAAAGGAACGACATGCGGCTGACCGCGGAAAACAAGGCAAAGGTTCGTCGGCGCATCCTCGACGGCGCGGCGGGCATGCTGCGCAAGAAAGGCTATGACAATGTCAATCTTGACCAGCTCATGGCCGGTGCGGGGCTTACGCGCGGCGCCTTCTATGCCCATTTCGGCTCCAAGTCGGAGCTGTTCGCCGAGATTGCACGGCACGAGCATCCGCTGCTGCATCGGTTGCGGGCACGCACCGGCGAGACGCCGGAGGGTTTGTGGACGCAGATGCTGGACATTTTCCGGGGCTATCTCGATCCGGCCAATCTGGCGCTCGTCTTCGGCGGATGCACTTTCGCCTCGCTGTCGGGCGACGTCTCGCGCGCGCCACAGCCCGTGCGGCACGCCTATGCCGAGGCCTGGCAGGACATTCGCGACGAGATGGCGCGCGGTCAGGCCGGCTGCGATCTGTCGCTTATCGGGGCGGGTCTCGTGCTCGCGACCGGCGCGGTGTCGACCGCGGCTGCCTGCGGCGATGCCAATATGCAGGACGAAATATTGCGATCCGCGTTCGGCGGGTTCGAAGCGCTGATGGCGCAAGCGCGCGCCCATGGAGGAACACTAGCATGATGAACACCGACGGCTTTGGCTCCGAAACCTTCGATTATCTGCGCGATCTTGCGGCCAACAACGACAAGGTCTGGTTCGAGGCCAATCGCGAACGCTACGAAGCGCAATGGCTCACCCCGGCGCAGGATTTCGTTCAGACCGTGTCGGAGGCGATGTCCGACCTGACGCCACCGCACCAGGCGGTACCGAAGGTGAACCAGTCCATCCGACGCATCCATCGCGATGTGCGTTTTTCGAAGGACAAGACGCCCTATCAGCCCGCCCTGCATCTGGTCTTCTGGGCCGGCGATCATCCCAATCGCGCGCCGGCCATCCACCTCGTGCTGCATGAGGACAAGGTCGGCTATGGCGTTGGCCAATGGGCGCTGACGCCCGAAGCGCTGACGGCGTGGCGCGACGCCGTGCTCGACGACGCGGCGCATGCGCAGTTCCTGTCAGCCCTGAAACTGGCAGAGAGCACCGGCTGCGAACTGGCACCGCCCGAACTGAAGAAGCTGCCAAAGGAATTGCCTCAGGACACCGGTCGCGACGATCTGTTGAAGCGCAAATCGGTCGTGGTGCGCACCATCGCGCACGAGCAGCCGCCAGAAACGATCCTTGGCCGGCAGGGCATCGACTGGTTCATCGATGTTGCGGCCAGGCTTGCGCCGATCGACCGCTGGCTGGTCGAGCATCTGGGTTGAGGCGACAGCCTATTTCTGTTTCGCCTGCCTGGCGGCCAGCGCACGTTCGCGGATCGCCGTCGCATAGCCTTCCTTGGTCGCCTGGCGACCGCGCGCCACGGCCATAGCGTCGGCCGGCACGTCCTCGGTGATGACGCTGCCCGAGCCGACATAGGCGTTGTCGCCGATGGTGACGGGGGCGACGAGCGCCGAATTGGAACCGATGAAAGCACCGGCGCCGATGTCGGTGCGATACTTGTTCACCCCGTCATAATTGCAGGTGATCGTGCCGGCGCCGATATTGGCCTTGGCGCCGACACGTGCGTCGCCGATATAGCTGAGATGGTTGACCTTGGCGCCAGCCTCGATGCTGGCGTTCTTCAACTCGCAGAAATTGCCGACCTTGGAACCTTCGGCCATCTCCGTGCCCGGCCGCAGCCGCGCATAGGGGCCGACGATGGCGCCCGTGGCAATCCGGCAACCTTCCAAATGGGAGAAGGCGCGAACGGTAACTCCGCCCTCAAGGATCACGCCCGGTCCGAACACGACATTCGGTTCGATCAGGCTGTCGGGCCCGATCTGGGTGTCGTGGCACAGATGGACGGTTTCGGGCGCCGTCATGGTCACACCCGACAGCATGATGTCGCGCCGGCGACGCGCCTGCCAGATCGCCTCGGCACGTGCGAGTTCGGCGCGCGTGTTGATCCCGAGTATCTCTTCTTCCTCGGCCTCCAGCGCCAGGGTCTTCAGGCCGCGCGAGCGTGCCGCCTCGACGATGTCGGTCAGATAATATTCGCCCTTGGCATTGTCGTTGCCGATGGCATCGAGCAGTTCCAGCGCCCGGGCACCGCCGAAACCCATGATGCCGCCATTGCAGAAGCCGATGCGCCGCTCTTCCTCGCTGGCATCGTTGTGCTCGCGGATGGCGACCAGTTCGCCGTCTTCCTCGATCAGCCTGCCATAGCCGGCGGGTTCATCCGTACGAAAGCCCAGCACCGCGACCTCGGCACCTTCCGCCAGCGCGCCGCGCATGCGGGTCAGCGTCTCCGGCCGGATCAGCGGCGTATCACCGAAGAGTACCAGAATGTCGTCATGGCCCGCCGCGATCGCCTCGCGCGCGGCAAGAACCGCGTGGGCTGTACCTAGCCGGTCGCGCTGCTCGTAGAGTTTCGCATCCGGCGTTATCGCCTTGACGCAGGCGCGCACGTCGTCCGCGTCGGGGCCCGTCACCACGGCGAGCGCATCGCCACCCGCAGCCGACGCCGCGCGGGCGACATGGGCAACCATCGCAAGGCCGGCCACCTCGTGCAGCACCTTGGGACGGGCCGAGCGCATGCGGGTTCCCTCGCCCGCCGCCAGGATGATGGTGAGACAGCTTCTTGCCATTGCTTCGTTCCAGGTTTAACCGTCTGCAGCGGCCCTACCACGCCGCCAGCCTTTCGCGCCAGCCTCGTATCCTCGCCGCCATGTTTGAAGCCTCAAGATACGCCGGATTGCTTTCAGTTTTCATAAGGCCTGTTCGCGTGACGGAATTCCTCCGGTCCATGACCTTCGCGAACAAGAGGAGGCTAGTCCGATGTTCGTGAAGCTCCTGACCGCACTGGCGGCAGCTCTGGTGCTGGCCATCGGCGGCATGATCTTCCTCGGCGAAGCCCGGCAGCCAGGTGCCGCGCGTGTAGAGGCGTCCGCATCGGGACAGGCCGGCGAAGACATCGGCGTCACCGTGCTGACCCGCAAGCCCTATGTGCCGCACGCCACGGCAGGTACGCCGGACGAGCCGGTGAAGCCCGCCGTCGTGACGCCGGTGCGCGCAAGCGACCCCGCCTATGCCATGGAACTTGGCGCGGCACCTTCCTTCAGCGCCCTGTCCACGCGTTTCGCGACCATCGCCGGACAGAATGCCGAGGCCGGGTTCGATCTGCTTGAACCACATGCCACGCTGGTCGAGACCGACAAGGGACTGGAAGCGCGCCTGCTCGTCGGCCCGTTTGCCTCGCGAGCGGAAGCCGAGGCCACCTGTACGACCCTGGCACTGCCGCAGGGTGTAACGTGCAACGCGGCAGCGTTCGACGGCGAGCGCATTGCCAGACAGTGAATCTTTCGCGGGGGCTAGCAAGCATGCGTTCGCAGGATAACGGCACCGCGCCTGCCGATAGCGCCCTGCTCGTGCCCTATCTGGTGATGCTGGTTTCGCCCCTGTTCTTTTCCTCCAATCTGATTTTCGGCCGGCTGGTCGTTCCGGAGGTGGCGCCGTTCACCCTTGCCTTCCTGCGCTGGGGCGGGGCAGCGCTTGCGCTGGCGCCCTGGGTGCTCGCGTCACGCGGGGCAGCGCGCGCCTATCTTCGCGCCAATCCCTGGCACTGGCTGCTGCTCGGCTTTCTCGGAATGTGGATCTGTGGGGGAATTATCTATCTGGCGCTGGGGTTCACCAGCGCGACCAACGGCACGCTGATCTATACCACCTCGCCGCTGATCATCCTCGTCTTCGAACGATGGTTTTTCGGCCGTGCGATCTCGCTACGCGAACTCGTCGGCATCGTCATCGGATTTACGGGCGTGGCGATCATCGTGCTGCGCGGTGATTTACGGGCACTGGTCGAAATGGATTTCAACACCGGCGATCTGCTTTTCGTCGCCGGCGCAATTTCATGGGCACTCTATTCGGTGCTGTTGCGGGCGCGTCCGGTGGCGGGGCTGGACGGCCTCGCCCTGTTCGGTCTGGTTGCAACCTCCGGCGCGATCCTGCTCGCCCCCGTCGCTCTTTTTGAATTCGTATCGGGCGCGCCGATGCCCGTCACGACCCATGCATGGGCCGGGATCGCCGGCATTATCGTTTTTGCATCGCTGCTTGCCTTTTCAGGCTTCCAGTACGGCATTGCCCGGCTGGGCGCGGCAACCGCCAGCATTTTCATGTATCTAATGCCGCCCTATGGCGTGGCCCTCGCCGTCCTGGTTCTTGGCGAACCGTTCCGGCCCTATCACGCGCTTGGAATCGCGACCGTGCTGACCGGCCTCGTTCTGGCGACGCTGAAGCGCCCGGCCAGACAGGCCACGGGTCAGGTCTGAGGCGATTTCGCCTGAATGGTCAGCTATCTGGTCAGCCGAGTTGGCCGAGTGTCGGGAACGTCTCGAGGAGCCAGAAGGAAAAGCGCTGCATGCCGCCGGTGAGGAACAGCACGCCGGTGACGACCAGCAGGCCGCCCAGTATCTTCTCCACCGTGCCAAGATGACGCCGGAAACGCGTCAGGAAGGCCATGAACGGCCCGACGAAAAGCGCGGCGATGAGAAACGGCACGCCGAGCCCCGCCGAATAGACGCCGAGCAAGGCGGCACCTTCGCCCACCGTCTCGCGCGAACCGGCAACGGCGAGGATCACGCCCAGCACCGGCCCGATGCAGGGCGTCCAGCCAAACGCAAACGCCAGTCCCATGACGAAGGAACCGGCAATGCCGGCGCCGCCCGCACCCTGGAAGCGCGCCTCGCGGTAGAACAGTCCGAGCCGGAACACGCCGAGGAAATTGAGCCCCATGGCGATGATCGCCACGCCGGCGACCATGGAGAGAATGTCCATGTGCGAACGCAGCAGCGCGCCGAGCGTCGAAGCGCCCGCGCCGAGCGCGATGAATACGGTCGAAAAGCCGGCAACGAAGGCCAGCGCAGGAATGAAAACACGCGCGGCCCCCGCGCCACCGCTGTCGACGGTGGCAGCTGCCGCATCGCCCTGGCGCGTCAGCGTCTCGACGGAAACGCCGGCCATGTAGCACAGATAGGGAGGCACGAGCGGCAGGACGCAGGGCGTCACGAAGGAGATCAGCCCGGCGAGAAACGCGCTCAGATAGGTGATGTCGGCGGCCATGGAATCCGGTTCGTTCAGGGACCCGTTTGTCCGGGATCTGCGCCGGAATCCGGCGCGCGCGAGAGGCTGGTACCCTATTTCCGCTTCACACGAGAGTCACCATTTCGTCAGGCGACCGATTGTCCCGCATGGCCCGGAGCATGTACCGACTTGAATGTGCGCTGACACGGCAGTCGGCCGCGACGGAACCCGCCGGAAATCACACAGGGCAAAGGGAATGACCGGCAAGGCGAATTTGCGGTTGACCGACCCCTGCCGCCTCCCTATGGTCCGCCGCGTTTCGCAGGGTAGTCTTGCTCCTTGCGAATCTGTCCCGCCCCGTTCAACCGTCAGCCATTCGCGGTTTCGCGACACGCTGAAGGACCAGACGGCGGATGACCGGGAGCGCTTAGCTCAGTTGGTAGAGCAACTGACTTTTAATCAGTAGGTCGAGGGTTCGAGCCCCTCAGCGCTCACCAATGAAATCAACTATTTAACCAGATTGCTTGCCTGAAAATACCTACACGGGTAACGTGCCGGGTAACAGCGAGCGAACAAATGTTGATTTTGACGCACCTTGCCGCTTTTGCCCTCGGTGCCGCCGTTGGCGGCGGCGGCGCAATGCTCTGGTTCCTCGTCTTCGGGCGGTTCGTCGGGCCGGACGGCCACGACATTGATGAAGGCTATTGACTGGTCGTTTCTCGGATCCAGGCGTTCGGCGGGTGTAGCCGGATCGAAGCCGCCTTTTCACCGCAATTGCGACAGCGCAGTTTCGGCACCAGATCGGCCGCAAGCGCGCCGTGCGTCCTTCCTAGCCGAGCTACCAGCGCCGGCAGATCAAGCCAAGCGCTATGGCCGCATTGGCCTTGTCCGAAGTATCGAACCTCGCAATAAGCAATGATGCTGTATCGGGCGTCGATCAGGTCGCCAAGCGTTGCCGTCGATTTTAGATAGTCCGTCACGGGCACGCCTCCCAAGGGTGCGCCGCATGTCCGTCGGGATGCTAGCAGCAGCAGCTTTGACGAAAAAGCCCGCCACCGTCGCCGGCAGCGGGACTGTTTTCTGGCTGAAATGGTCAGAGAATACGCGCGATTCCGGGCGCAATGATTTCGAGCTGGCGCCCAGGCAGGACGCGAACGCACCTGTCCCCTGGTAGCGTGGCAAGCAGGGCGTTGCCGACCTGATAGCCCTCCCCTTCGAAGCTCAACCCGTAAGTGCCTCCGCTACCTCCCCAGTCTCCCCAGCGCGGCGCAGACGACTCACTAGCGCAGGATTGCATGCTGGCCGCGCCCTGGTGGATTGAGGTCGACCAGCCAAGAGAGTGCTCTTTGGTCCCGTCCTCCTCGTCATCGCACCGATCCTCCTCGAGGTCGTACGTCAAGCCGGCATCGGTCCAGTGGCCTGCTCCGCCCAATGACGGCTCGTCGTCTTCACAGAGCTGCCGGTAGCCGGACCTCATCGGGTCATGCCAGTCCGCCGTGGCGGATAGGTCGTGCTCGTCGCCGCTTTCCTCGATGTCCCAATCCCCGTCCATGCGATCCAGGAGCGCCAGCAGGCGCGTTGCGCGGTCGAGATGCCAGTTGGCACGCCGGGAGACAGTATCGCGCCATAGACGCGGCTCCACGCCGGCAGGACAGCCCGCAAGCTTCAGAGCGGCGATATACGCCTCGCCCTTTGGTGTGAGGTCGATTGCACGGTCTTCCGTGCTGGTTTGACTGTTCATGATGGTCTTCTCTGGTTTCGGCTTCTTACGGCCGTGCCAGCGGGCAGCGCTGGCGCCGGGAAGGTAAGAACACCGCCAGAGACGATGCGCGACGGCCTTTCCCTATCGGGTATTGCATAGCCGCCGCCTTCCCGGCATAGTGCGCCGGTCACGCCGACGGCTATCGGCGCGGTGCATTCCATTGGCGATATCGATTCCGGCAAGAACCGTCTCGCCAACGCTCTGGGTGCATCAGGCCCGGCAAGGCCTTCAGCGGGGGTTCTTACGCTCCACCCGCCACACTGCCCTTATTCGCCCGAAATGACAAGATCGCCCCCTAGGGCGTCGCTTGCGCGCGCTCCGCCAATGCCTCACGATGCAGCATGACGGAACGCCTCGCAAACAAACGCCCCATAGTGCGACTTGCCCTAACCAAGACGGAAGTGGCGCTGGCTATTGGTGTCGGCACCGCCTCAGTCGACACTATGGTGGCCGAAGGCGCGCTGCCGCGGCCACGCGTTTGGCATAGCAAGAAGCTTTGGCTTGTCTCCGAAATCGAAGCGGCCCTCAACGAATTGCCTGTTGAGGGTGAAATGAAACGTGCTTCATCTCTTCAAGAATGGCGATCAGACAACGCCTACTACGAGCCAAAGCGCGGCGTAGGTGGCTATCCGATTGTCGATGATCCAAAGGACCCAGTGCGCAAATATTATGACGATCTCGGCTTCGATCCGCGCACGATGGGCAAGAAGGAAATGCATGAACTGACACAAGCCGCAGCCAAACGATGGCGCGCGTCAATCCCGGGCACTCCCCTCAACAAGCGAGAGCGGAACTCACTCGTTCAATTCGGAAGGCTGGGGGCAAATGTGAAAGTGTCATGGGACCAAATCAAGGGCATGGGGCCCGATACCGTCGATCGGCTCGAGGCGAGAGGCTTCATCGAAGTTCGCTATCACAACAACGACAAAACACACCTGGAAAGCTTTCTGCTAACCGACGCTGGTTTTGCTGCGATGCAGGAAATTGTCGACGAATAATCCTGACGTCATACTATCGACTTTTCGCGGATGCGCAGCCCCAATGCGGCCGCCTTGTGCTGTAGCGCCGGGAGCGACTTGCCGGCCGGCTCGAATGCCGCGTCTATGCGCCGTAGCGCCGCGCCGATTTCCTCGTCGGTGAATGCACGGCCGATGGCGTGGTCCGGCGCCTGGCGCAACAGAACGTCGTTCAGCTCGACCTCGCACGCAATGCGCGTTGCCTGCCGGCCGGGAAGCTTCGACCACGCCGCATAGCCGGAATCGTCATCCGGCACGAATGCGCGCCGGGCGCTCGAATAGACTTCGCCCGGCTTGGTTTCGACCGACCAATAATGGTCGCGCGGGTTATAGTGCGAGACTGCCATTGCGTCATCTTCGATCATGCGACCACGCCTTGTTCGACTACAACGGTATCGGAGTTGGAATCCGTGAATGTCTTGGTTCCGAAGACGCCAGCACTGTTGCCGGGGAAATAGGTTGCTCCGGCTCCGGCGATGTAGATTGCGGCGTTTTCCTTGACGTTGAAACGCGCGCCTGTCGCCGCGCCGGTGAAGGTCATGCCATGCATCTGCGCAGATGCAGCGCCGGAAGCCTCCAGGAACGCTATTCCCCATGCTGGCGTGTTTGTGATGGTGATGGTGCGGCCAGCGCTCAAAAAATGCGTGTTTGCGATTAGCCCGATATGAGAGAATCCGGGAGAGCCGGAAATCGCATAGTTTCCCAGCGCCTCCATTTTGCAGCCCGGAGCGTTAACATAGATATGCCACCATGCAGCGGCACCGAATTCGACATTGGTAAACTGACATTTCCCCGCGCCGTTCCCTCGGATGCAATCGCCAGACGTCCCGGTCGTCAACTTAACATCCTTGATCAGTAGCCCCCCTGGCAGGGGGACGTTGAAAATCACCGGAAACCCGTTGGCCAGAGATATAACGACATTTGATGGTGTGGACGAATTGCCCTGGAGCGTGACAGACCCTCCGCCAGTCCAGGGAACATTGATTGTCAAGCCGGCCGTGTAAGTGCCATCGGCAAGCTGAATCGTAACCGTGTACCCGGCAAGGTCGAGCGTGGAAACAATGACAGAATACGCTTTTGCGATGGTCGCAAACGCCGTGCCGCTCGTTAGCCCATCGTTCGAGTCAGAACCCGTCGAAGCGTTGACATAGTACGTTCGGTTTGCGGTCAAACGTTCGCGGCCCTTGCTTTGGATGTACGTCCACAATCGGCTGAGCGCTGACTTGCGGCCGTTTCCACTGGAATCCTGTACGGTGTAGAACAGGTCGTCATCGGCCAGGGCGCCGCCGATATCCGTCACATTTTCGAGTGGCTTGCTCATGCCTCGTCTCCGCTCAGCAGCAGCGCCCCGTACTGGTCGCCGGAAAGGGCCAGAAAATCGAGTTCTTCGTTCGCTCCGCCGGCATTCGGCGCCTCGTCTCCGCTCAGCAGCAGCCGGTTCACGCTCTTACCCCGAATGAAAATCTTCGGGTTGTATTTCGTGGTGTCCTCTTGCGCCATCAGGAAGCCTTTCCGCCGGTAGCGATCTTGGCGCCTTCCAGCATCAAAAAACCGTCCTCGTCGCCCTCCAGCATCAGCGGCCCGGCCGCGTCGCCTTCCAGCATCAGGAAATTGTCACCGTCGCCCGTCTGATCGCCGGCAAGGCCCCGGACCTCGCCAGCCTGATCGCCAGCGAGGGACCGCGTTTCGCCGGCATGGTCGCCGGCCAAGGCTCTTGTACGGTTGGCCATCGAGTTCACTCCTTTCATTGGTGTAACTGCACTGCCCTTCCGTAACCCAACTGATCGCAGCCATCGGTCAGACCTGAGTTGCTGGCGGTGAGAGATTGTAGGCCGCCCCAGCGCCCTTGACCGCCGATTGTGCGATCTTCGGCGCCACGCGCCTGTTGTTCTCGGCCACGACAGAGCCAGTGGTTCGAAGCACATAAGCTGCCAGCTTGCCCTCGTCCGTAACCTCGACACCGACAGTGACATGCCCGCCGCCGCCCATCTGACCCGCCGCCACCTCGACACCAAGACGACCATCCGAGCCGCGACGTAGCGGCATGATCGCTTCCGGGCCGGCCTCGCCCATCAGGCCAGCGCCATTTACCATCGGAAACGGCGTCGGCCTGGTTACAACGCCGCCATTCGCGAATGCGGTCAGCCTGCCATTGCTTAGGACGCCACCATTGGCGAGCAGATAACCATCCGATCCGAAATCGCTGGCACCAAAAAGCGGCGTGCCGGATGTACTCTGTGCGATCAGTCGTGGTTTTGACGAGCATGAACCGGGTTTGCAGATGATCCATGCCGGACCAATGCGCGTATTCGAACGGAAGGGAACGGCGCACTCGGAAGCACCTGTCGGGATGACGGCGAAACCACTCGCGATCGGACTTGCGCGCCACCCTGTTAGCCGCGTCGTGTTTGCGGTTACTCATATCGTCACCCGGCTTTCTCTGCTTCAACGATTTTGTGAAGCGAGCGCCGAAACGGAAGCAGCGTCATCTTGACGGCAAAATCAGCCATCGATTCCCGTAATGAACAGGTCTGCGGATCGGAGAGATAGGCGAATGCCTCCTTTACTGCCCCGTTACCCGGCCGGCATATGGTGATTTCGTACAAGCTGGCTTCCTTGATAAACCAACATTCCTCACCGGCGATCGTCGCCTTTTCCTCGCGGTGAACGCGATACCCGACCGACATGCCTGCGCAACCGCTGCTCGCAAGCTTTTGCGCCCGAACACCTGCGCTTGTGTCGGGGATCTCCGATCGGAACGCCAGCCCGGTCTTGTCGGAATAGAGCTCGAGCCCGGCGCCAGTTACGGAAACCACCTGGCCCTCGTCGTGATCGAGCAACAGCCGCACCGGATCGTCGCTGAGTAGGGTTTTTGCAAAACACCCGACTTCGAAAACCTCAAAGCGCTTCTCTTTCTGGTAGTAATGCGGTTTCATGTAGACCGTGGCCAGCCCTTGCAGGGTGGCGCCCGCGTCGACCTTGGCAACCGATTCCGACTGATCGCCCTGAAGATATTTCAGCGACAATTCTTCGTTGCGCGGACGCCCGCCGACACTCGTAATGAACCCGCCGCCACCATATTCAAGCTTCATCGCGCAACGCCTCCGGGATTGAAGAATTCTTGATAAATCCGTATTGCGCCGCCTCTTTCAGCCAAAGCGCAATTGGCCCAAAGCGATTGTCCGGGTCGCCGATGAAATTCGGATGCATCGGCCGCAACGCCGTCCATGCCACCCCCTTCGCATTCAGTTCATCGGCAATTGCCTTGTAGTCACTAAAGGCGTCTCGCAGCGCAAGCATGGCGTCGGCGATCCGCGTCACAGCGCGCGCATGATCGGGCTCGATAATCTCGCGAATCTTTATCGAAGCTTCCATGGCGCAAGCGCCCATCTGGACTTCAATCAGCCCGATTGCGTCCGTGATATCCTGAATCTCCTCGCCGATAACGTTCGGGTCGCGATGCTGTTTCGGCTTGGAAAGCTTGGAGACGATAGAGACGACACGCTTTTTCTTTTCCTCGGCGCGATCGGCAATAGCCTTCAAGGCTTCCCGCTGTTCGTCGCGCAACGCCCTGGCGTCGGCGTGCAGTTCATCCCGCCGGGCGACAAGCGACCGATACTTTTCCGAAACGTCGGCAATATCCGGGATATTGATTTTTGTGGCCATGCGACGACTCCTGTTGCTCAGGAAAAGCTAAGCCGCGACCGAATCCACTTTAACGGTTTTGTGTTGTTTTTTTTCGAGCGCGATTTTGCGGCGCAACCGTTCAGCCATGGAACGCACGGCCCTTTCGTCTCCGGCAGGCGATCGCGCCTTGGCGACCATGGCCAGTGCTTGCGCCACGCTTTTCGCCTTGCCCGTTGAAAGCAGTTCCCTTGCCTCGGCAATTGCCATTCGGTCGTCAATTGAGGGTCGCCCACCGTCTTGTTGATACAAGGCCCGCGCCGCTCTTGAAAAAGCCGGGTTCCCCGATTCCAGCGCCAGCACCTCCAATGCGTCGCACAAGTCGGCGACCTTCAATGATGGTGACAGCCGCAAGGTCACGACACGGTTTCCCACAGGCCCGCCATTGGATCGGCGGGCGAAATGTACCACTCGAAAGCGGCTGGCTCCGATGCCAGGCAAAGCGACACAGCGCCCGCAACTGAGTTGGCCAGATCGTCATGCCCGCCCGGCGCGTGGTCGATACTTTCCCGCCCGCCACGCGCAACGCGGCGTTCAAGCGAGACGATCTGATTTGTCAGCCGCTCGATTTCAAGCAAGTCAGCCCGCCCGGAATTGAGCGCGGGAAGCAAGTCGCGATAGAGATCGGATCGCGGCTTTTCCGCAAGACGGTAGGCAATGCCGTGCTTGCGGAAGCGCTCGCGTGGCCACTCCCCGGCGTATCTGTCGCCAGTCACCTCATGGACGCCATAGGACCGCAACAGCGCCGCGAATTCCTCTACAACGCCTTCCGGCGAGAATGGCGGCTTACGTTCGCGCACCGCGTCGAGCACCGCCGTCTCACCTTCCCGGTGCGCTATGGCAAGCGTCATGGCGTCATTCGAACCGCCCGACGGGTCGACAAAGGCGCGATAGGCTATTTGCGAGACAGGCGGGCGCTCGATAACACCCGGGGAAATGCAGGCTTCGACAACTTCGCGGGTAACAAACGCCTCGATATCGGATCGAAATTCGGCTCCAAATTCCGCCGCCGCGCTGGCCGGATCGTCGGCGAATGCTTGCGTTAGGAAATCCCCGTCACGCGGCAATGTCGGGTTCATGATCCAGGTTGGCGCCTTCACGACAAGCACGTCTCCGGGCTTGCCCCAATGCTTGCGATATTTTTTCCAAAGCAGCCCGGCGCGTGCATAGGGCGAGGAAATCGCAATCAGCATGGCGCCCGGAATAGTCGCCATGGACGGCTTGACCGCGTTGTAAACTTCCTCGTCTGGCGTGACTGAGTTTTCCGCGCGCCAGAACGCCACCTCGTCGAATACAGCCGCCACGACAGTTCGCCCCCGGACCCGGCGCTTATCGTTCGTCGTGATTTCAATCGATAGCCCGTTGGTCAGGTCGATTCCGTCTGCAGCGTCCTTGGCGACCATCTGCGCAAGCATGGGCTGTTCAAACATGCCGCGCAAATATCCAAGGCAAACGCGCGCCTGGTCGCGATCGACGGCAAGCACCTGCACAACGCCGCGTTCACCTCTGGTCAGCCTCGACAGAAAGCCCATGACTTCGGCGCCGATGGTCGCAAGATATGCCGCGACGGCTGCCGCCTTTACATCCTTGCCGGAACGGCGGCCGGCAATAAACCACGCCTCTGTTGCCGGCGCAGTTGGCGATTCATCGCGCCCCGTCAACTCCCGGAATAGCGCCAACTCGTCTGCATTGAGCGGCTGGCCGAAAAGCGCCTTGTCGACCATGCGCCATGCATCCCAGCTTTCGCCTTCAAACCAAGGTCCGAATAGCTCAGGCGCGGCGCACGCTTCGGCAAAAGTGACGGCGTGGGAATTCATGCCGCCGCGCCTTCCTCACTCTGCGCGGCCTTCTCTGCCGCCTTGCGCGCCATGAATTCGGTAAGGCTGGGCGACACGTCGCGCGCCTGGCGCTCTAACCCCAGATCAGCCAGCAACCGGCGCTGCGCGTTGGCAAGTGTCGTGTATTCGGCAAGATCGATCGGCTTGCCCGTAAGGTAGCGCGCCGCCGCGTCGGCCAGCATCGCGCCCATGACCGCCGCCGCTTCGACTATCTGCGCCTTCATCGCGGAGATCATCTCTTCGCCGCCAAGGTCCGCGACGATCCGGTCGCGCAAGTCGAAAGCTGCCCGTGCAGCCTTGGTCCGCCTGTCCAGGTCGGATAGGGACAGCAAACGCGCCTTGTCGCCGCCCTTTGACGGTGTTTTGCCTGTGCGACTTGTGCGCTTTCGGGGTTTAACTTCCGCCATTATTTTTCAACCTTTGTTACCCTTGCGCTACCCAAGTGGAATTTCTTCGCAATAATAGGCGATTAACCTGTTGTTTTACAATACTAACACAAGGCTACGCTAACTGACATTATATCAGTTGCTACCGAAGAAACCGCGATCTGGCGCGGGCTGAAAAGGCGGCCATCAAGAAAAACGCTCGAATTTCGCGAGTGCGGGCCCTTCCCCCAGAACACACCGTCTCGAACCTTCCAGAGCGTGCGAGACGTGCAGCCGTGCGAGCCTGGCACCTTCCCGGCGAATTCGGCCGCCATTTCCTTCACAGGCGGCGCGCGCCACACCTGATTTGCTGCGCCTATCCCGCCGCACCACTACCCCACCCCCTATTAAAGGGGTGTGGCGGGGCAGTGTGGATGCTCCACCTGCCGAACTTTGCCGAACCTCGAAGTGTGGCAGGTGTGGCAAGGTCATTCGGCAGCATCCGGAACACAGTAAAACGCTCTCGGCATTCGTTTGCTGTCCGGCAGCACCTCGACGCTGATCGCGCCGTTCATCTCCCATGTTCGAAGCAAGTGTTTGATCTTCCCGCGCGCCGCCTTTTGAGCCGCGTTGCGCTGTGCTGCCTTGAGCCCTGATCCGGCGTCGAGCCCAAGCACGGTAGCAACGGCATAGCCGCCCCAATCGTCGGCTTGGTCGCTCTGTCGATAGGTGCCGGGCCGCAGCAGGTCCTGCACCTTGGCGAGATCATCGGCCGACACGTCGTCGAATGGATTGGGAGGCTGCCACGCTTCCACCGCGCCGACATTGTCGCCGTTGCCGATCTCAACCGATGCGAGGCGGAACCATGCGCGCTCCTCGGCTGGAGGCGCGAGGCTCTGCTTTTCGGGCATGGTGTAGAAGTATCGCTTGCGTTCCTGCGCGACGCCCATGGTGCCCGCGTCGGCTTCCGACATGCGATGCAGGACGCGCCCCGACCGAAGCCCGTCGACGAACGATTTTGCGCCCCGGAAGCTCTCCTCCGACATCGCCTCACCGCCCATTTTTTTTGTGTGGTGGATCAGCTCGACGGCGCAATTGCCATTGCCTGCCACACGCCCCCAGGCTTTGACGATTTTATCTATCCCTCCGTTATCGTTTTCCGGCACCTCGTGGCTGGAAATGAAGGGATCGACGATGATCACGTCGATTGCCTTTCCGACAATCTCGGTTACCAGCGCCTCGACAACTGGTTCTGCAATGACGGCTTGGTCGCGGACCTTGCTGCCGATTACGAGTGGCGTTTCGCGGCCTGAATTGACGAAAAGTTGCCCAGCGATTCCTTGGACGCGGTGATGCATTCTAACGGCAGCGAAGCCCCTCTCAATCTCGTCAAGAGGGTCTTCGAGGTTCCAGTACCACACGTTCAAACTCGGATAGCGAGGCTCAACGCCAAGCAACGTCCTGCCTGTGAGCATCGCCAGCGCTTCGGCCTTCGCGTGAGCTGACTTGCCCGTGCCGCCCGGCGCTGCCGTGGCGGAGACAAACGTTCGGGCGTAGTGCGTTCCGTAGAGAAAATCACGCGGCGGGATCTTGGCCGGATCACGCCACTCGAACGGCTTCGCATGGACCGTCGAAGGCTTGTTTGCCGACGGTCTCGTCCTGGAAGGTTCAAACGCTCTGGCACTTTCGGCGTCCGGAAACAACCCGAATACTGCGATCGACCGTATTTGACCGTCATTGAAAATGACGTTGAGAAACTCGTCCCCGCTGGCGGATGGACCAACAACCTGGCCGACGCCAAGTGATTTATGGTGAACCGTCTCGCCGGGCGAGAAACTGACCGTGCTCATTGGCCGAGAGCCTTTTCGGTCCAACAGCCGCACCAGTCGCGAGATTGCACCCTTGGCCATCCATGCGTTTTTGGCGGATTGATGCGACACTCGCCGGCACCGAGATAGAAGCCGGTCGAACCGTCCTCGAACCGAACGAGTCCGCGCGTGCGAGCTGGCACAGTCTCGCGATAGAAGGCGCAGCCTTCACACCTGTTGTCTGGATCGACCATGCCGCCGCTCATGCTTCGCCCCTAATGCGCTTGATTTCATATCTGGCCAGCCGCGCCCACATGCGCGATTCGCCCGGCCATGCGCCGGCCGTAATGGCGTCCCGGATCGCTTTGCTTGCGTCATCCTGGCTGGCCCCGCCATCGCAATGAATGGCAATCAGCCTGCAAATCGTTGCAGCAAGGCGCGTGTCGCCGTGACGGATCGCCCGATAGAGCGCCACCCTGCATTGATGAATTGGATTGCGGAAATTGCGAAGCTGTTCCGGTGTCGGGCACGGCATCGGAATGCGTTGCGCCGTTCTCCACGCTGCGCTAAACTTCGCCCTACCCTGATCCGACCAATATTCAGGTGAGTTCACAAAGCCGGTTGCGGTTGCCCCCGCTGCCGGCTTTTCCTTAAGTTCGCCCAACGCGTCGCCCCTGCATATCTCGACACTTGCGCACGATGGCGGCGATGGACACGGCAAGAGCGATCGCCACCAACGCCGCAATCGCGCAATCGGCCCGCGTCATGACGCGCCACCCTCGGCCGCACGTTTGATTTCCCCGGCCTCGGCCACGGCCTCAATTATCTCGGCAATCGTGAGATCGGGGAATTGGCGGCGAAGCGTCGGAATCGCAGGCCGGGCGATACGGTCGGAAAGCGGCCTTGCCAGCCATTCGGCGGCGGCCGTGACGGGATCGGAAGTGCCGCCCATTTATGCCGCCCTCTGGCGCGGCTGGGCTTTCTCCCATGCCTCGAGGTCGTCCAGGCGCCAAAAACGGAACCTGCCAATGTAAAGCGGCTTTGGAAAGCCGAGTTGCTCATTTTGCAACCAGCGATGCAGCGTCATGGACGTTACACTGTAACGCTCCCATACCTTGCGGGCCGAAAGGAAATTTCCGTTGCTGTCATTGGACATTGCGCATTTCTCCGCGTCATCACTAAAGATAACGTGGAGTTAGACGCGCTTTTTGTGCAGTAAAAGATTCAGTAATTGCACAGATGCATTTTGTTGTGCGCTTACATATTACCTTTCTGCATAGTTTTAGATTTCGGTATTGTCGGGCAAGGGCGAAAGGGTGTCTTCGCCGTTCATGATTTCCGTTGCCCAGATTTGAGCTGTCATGGCCATCTGGCTTGATGGATTGGCTTCGATCTTTGCGTTTGCGCGGCTGTAAATCGTGCGAATGGTTTCCGGGTTTGCGATTTGCCACCCCTCCCATGAAATGCCGCCTTTGTCGGCCATGATCTCGGCTGTTCGCTTTGCACTGAATGCGGCGTTCGGGCGCGAAAGCTTTTGCGCGTGAATGTGCGCCCATACCAGATATCGAAACCAGTCAGGATATTGTTGCGGTCGATTAGGCGGCTTGGGCGGCATCGCGGCGGCGCAGATCGCGCTCGCCGCCCACTCGGCGCCAAACTTGACAACAGCTTTAGCGGCGTCTTGCCTGCCAATCTCTGTCAATGTCTCGGCGATTTTGTTCGCTGGCGTGTCTCTTTTCGCGGGTTTTGACATTATGCGCGCCCTCTAATTTCGATAACATTTTGGCTTCCGTTGCCGCTTGCAACTGTCTCCACAAAGCGCCCCCATGCCTCCAAGGCTCGGCGCTTTTCGTCTGCGAATTCGTGGCGCTGATAGACGCCGACAATGCCAGCGAAAGAGCCGGAAGTGTGATTGAGCACCTTTTCGATAACGGCAAGCCCGATGCCAAGCCGCGCCATGCCGCTAGCGACCGTCCGGCGGATATCGTGAAGTCGCCATGGCTCGACCTTATCCACGTCGAGGATCTTGGCCATTTTCTCGTCAAGCGCGACCTTGGCTTTTGAAAACCCGCTAACCGGCGTGTCGCCGTTCGTCGTGAAAACGTATCCGCTCGAGCCAATGCGCGGGAGATCGGCAAGAATTGCCATTACCTGGCCGCTTAGCGGTACGTCGTGCGCCTTGTCATTCTTGGCGCGCTCGCGGGGTATCGTCCACAGATCGCCCTCTATTTCACGCCACGACAGGCAACCCACTTCATCCCGTCTCTGGCCGGTCAGTGCTAGCATTTGGAACAAGCGGCCGAACGGCCAATTGAGCTCGTCGCAGGCGACCCACAACGCCCGCAATTCGTCGTCACTCAATACCCTGTCGCGCGATCTTTCATCGGCCGGCGGCTTCACCTTGTCGCATGGGCTGGCGTCGACAAGCCCGCGCGTGATTGCCCAATTGAACATCTTGCGCAACGCCGCAAGGGTGCGATTTGCCAGAACGGGCGCGCCGCGATCAACAATGGAGTCGAGTTCAGCGATGATTTCCGCGCGCGATATCTCGTCAATCCGGCGCGTTCCCCACCGATCGACAATGCCGCCATTGACCGCCTCGAATTGCATCGGGTCGGTTGCGCCATCGGCGCCGGGAACCAACCCGACAAGGCGGGCGGTTTCCTTCCAAGATCGGTTTTTGGGCTTCGCATAGCGGGCAAGAAATGTTCGCGCGACGCTATCGAGCTGGACCAATTCGTCGCATGGCCCAAGGTGCGCTGCCCGCTTTTCCTCTTGCCGATCGCCCGCCGGGTCGTGGCCTTCCTGTACCGCCTGCAATACCGACTTCCCGCTTTGGCGCGCTTTGGCCAGATCGATAGCGGGATAGCTACCAAGCGCAATCTTGCGAGACTTGCCGTTGTGGCGGTAGCGCACCGCCCATGATTTTCGGCCAGTTGGCTGCACCACAAGATAAAGGCCGGTTAGCAAGCCGTCGGGGATTTCAGTCCTCTTTTCCGGGTTTGCCTTGATCTTTTCCACAGACGCCGCGGTAAGCTTTTTTGCCATGTCAGTTCCCTCCGGGTAACGCATGGGTAACAAAAGCGGTGCGTTATTCAATGTTACCCAGATGTCCTAACATAAGGCAACATTACACGACTATCAAGTATTTTTAAGGGTTTTTGACGAAGTCTACCAACTGATTTGTTACCCCTCGTTATGGTGTCTCTTGTGACTTTTAATCAGTAGGTCGAGGGTTCGAGCCCCTCAGCGCTCACCAGGTTTTCCAGACATCGTTTTACAATCCGGCACGCCGTTGTGAGATGACACGGATCACTTGTGCGGCGGCCGATGTTCACCGACCCATCATGGCCTGTTGCGCCGTTTCGTCTGCCGCGAACCAAGCCGCAGCAGACCGCCAAGGGCGTTGCGAACCCGGATCGCCGTCGTAATCAGCACAGGCGAGCGTGTCTTCAGCAGTGCAGTCTTGCGCCGGATACGGCGCTTGTCGCCTCGTCCCACATCGCCAGATTCCAGGGCCACCCCGGCGAACTCGACAAAGGCATCGACGAGGGTCTCGCGGTGCTCGACAAGTGTACTGTCTTCCTCGAGATAGGCGATGACTACGTCCTGCCAGAACGAATTTTCAAAGCGTCGCAGAAACATGTCGCGCTTGAAATAGAGCCCGGCCTCGGGTTGATCGGGAAATGTCTCGCAGAGCTTTCTGAAATAGCGCGACCGCGAACGCCGCATCATCATGCTACCCGAGGTGCTGCCGGCGTGTCGGCGCCAGACCGTCACCGAATTGGGCACGAAGACGTTGCCGTAGCCCGCGCAGAACATGCGCAGGAACAGGTCGTCGTCCTCGTAGCCGATGAATTGCGGATCGAAGCCGCCGACGCTTTCGAATGCCTGCCGCGAGATCAGCGAGGCCGAGGGCAGCACGAACATGTCCGACGACAGGCAATGCCTGATATGGGTCTTGGGGTGTCTGGCGTAGTGCCGCACCATGGTGGTCCGCGTCAGCCGGCCTTCGAAATCCTCCAGTGCGAGATCACCATAACTCCAGCCGAACGGCAGGTCCGTCGTGTCAATCCTCTCAGCCAGCAGGCGATTGTGGTTGGGCAGGAAGAAATCGTCCTGATCGAGGAAGCAGATATAGGGTGACGACGTGGCGGCGACCCCGGTATTGCGCGCCGCCCCCTGCCCTCCATTTTCGCGGTCGACGACGCGGACGCCATGGGATTGGGCGATGGACTGCAGCTTCGCAGTCTCCTCGTCGGTCGAGCCATCGTTGACGATGACCAGTTCCGCCGCCTTCAGGCTCTGTTCTTCGACGCTCCTGATGGCGCGTTCGACAAAGGCCGATCCATTGTAGAACGGTATGACGACGGCAATATCGGTCACTGTGAGGCCCCATCCCGATCGTGATCGGCACGGCCGCTTCCGCCCCGGCCGACATGCTCGGCAAGTAAAATAACGCTAAGCAATTGCAATTCTT